>CAURKE010000069.1:0-5248 GCA_963525055.1 uncultured Campylobacter sp.
CTTAGCGCCAAAAAAGCAAGAGATTTCGAACCAAAAATCGTGCAGGTAAATGAGCGAAACGAGATCGTAAAATAATTTATGTCCAAATTTGCCGTTTCTGCGGCGGGGCGTTTAAATTTACGTTTTATGGCACTGAGTCAAATTTGCGGTAAAATTTGGGCTAATGCGGGGCGACGATCATTTGCGAACGGACGAAAGACGAATGCGCCAAATATCAATTTGTTTAAATTTCACTGCCGTTTGGCGTTAAATTTGCTGCGGTCGGTAAAATTTGGCAAAAACTGGCGAAATTTTGCGCCTGAATTTAAAGGATTCGCAAAATGATAGCGATTTATTTTAGCTCCACGGGCAACACGAAGCATTGCGTGGAGAGATTTATAGAGCGTCTGGGCGGCGGTATCCCTGCGGTTTCGATCGAGGATGAGGGCTGCGGCGAACTGCTAAAGCGCCACGATGACGTGATTCTGGCCTATCCCGTTTACTTTAGCGACCTTCCGCAGGTCGTGTGCGAGTTTATTTGCAAAAACAGCGCGAATTTTCGCGGCAAAAACGTCTTTATTATTGCCACGATGGAGATTTTTAGCGGCGACGGAGCGGGCTGCGCGGCTAGGATATTAAGGCGAGCGGGCGCAAAGATAACGGGCGGCGCGCACGTTAGAATGCCCGCATTTATCCTCGACGTGGCGATTTTTAGCTATTCGGCGCAGAAAAACGAGCGCGTGATCAAAGAGGCAAACGCCAAGCTAGAGCGCGTCGCGCAGGCATTTGCCGCGGGCAATCCGCCGCAAGAGGGGCTGGGCATGCTATGCCGTATCGCGGGGCTTTTAGGGCAGCGGCTCTGGATGAAAATTTGGGACAAAACGCCCTTTGCCAGGCGCAAACCGAGCCTCGATACGGCGCGGTGCAACGGGTGCGGCGAGTGCGCGAAGTCCTGCCCGATGCAAAATATAAAAATCACGCACAGTAAGGCGAGATTTGGCGAGCGCTGCACGATTTGTTATAGATGCGTGAACAAATGCAGACAAAAGGCGATAACGATCCTCGGCAAGGCGGAAAATCTGGAAAAATCGGTCGCGGCGGAGTTTAAAGATGTCTGACGTGCGCCCACGCGGGCGGTTTTGACCTGCCGCTTATTTTATCGCTTTTTAACTCTTCAAAAGATTTCAAATTTAGTTGGCGCTACTTTAAATGCTCTTTCAGTTCCGCTTCACTTCGCCTATTTTCTCGGGCAAATTTCTCAAATTTACAGAAAATCCGCGCTAAAAATCCCGCAAACACGTATGCTCCAAACTAAAATAGATCAAAACGCGCTCAGGTTATTTAAAATAAAATTTTACCCTCAAATTTGACGGCTTTTTGGGCTTAAATTTACCCGTCCGTGCTCGTATCCACCGCGAGTTTTAATGGCGGGAACGAAACTTGCATTGCAGGCTTTAAATAAAGTAAATTTAGCTTAAATTGGCTAAAATAACGCGAAATTTGAAAGGATGTTTATGTTTGAGGGGATAGATTTTTCAAAAATGGGACAGATGCTCGAGGAGGCGCAGAAAAAGGCGCAGGAGATCGAGCAGGAGAGCCAAAAGCGCGAATTTAGTGTAAAAAGCGGCGGCGGGC
Organism: uncultured Campylobacter sp.; assembly: GCA_963525055.1. Classification (GTDB taxonomy): domain Bacteria; phylum Campylobacterota; class Campylobacteria; order Campylobacterales; family Campylobacteraceae; genus Campylobacter_A. The sequence continues at coordinate 1,615 of CAURKE010000069.1, forward strand.
TCATTATCGTCAGGGCAAACGGCAAGGGCGAGGTGCTCGATATCAGCATCGACGACAGCTTGCTAGAGGACAAGGAGAGTTTGCAGATCTTGCTTATTAGCGCCGTAAACGACGTGCTAAAGATGATCGAGGACGACCGTAAAAACGCCGCATCAAGGATGCTGGGCGGGTTTGCCAGCATGGGACTAGGGCAATGAAACGCGCAGCTATCTCGCACCGTTTGGACGCGGTTTCGGGGCTCGCGCGGTTAAATTTTAGCGGGTCACGGGGCGATACGGCGGTAAATTTAAGCGCAAATTTGAACTCAAATTTAGCTCGCAAATTTTGCTCTCCACTTTTTGCGATTTTTATGATTTGCGCATTTGCCGCGTCGCTTAGAGCCGAGCCGCGTCCGACGCAGGATGATTTTAACGCTTGCTTTGAGAAAAACCTGCCCGCCATGGTAAACGTCGCAGGTAGCGGCGGCATCGCGATCACGCCAAATTTAATCGCCGTGCCTAAAGGCGAAATCCCTGTAAAAAACTACGTCAAATTTGACCCGTATCTTGGCCTCTATCTGGTTGCTTCGGACGCCAAACTCGAGCCTGTAAAGATGGCCGACGATAACGCGACGAAAAAAAGCGACTGGGTCAGCGTCACGCACGATCTAAACGCGACCGTCTATGGCCACGTAAAGGCGCAGGCGCAGGCGCTAGGCGAACTGGACGTGCTCACGTTTGACGTAAACGGCACGGGCGCCGTGCTAAATCCATGCTGCAAGCTGCGCGGTATCGCCGTAGGCGGGGATAAATTTGTCCCGAGCCGCTATTTACGTCACTTTGCGGCGTATAAAGACGTGTATTACGGCGACGTCGGCGCGGTTTTCGAGGAGCGAGACGGCAAACTCTACGTAAAAAGCGTCGATCCGCTCGGACGCGGCGCGGCGCTGATGGTAGGGGATGAAATTTTGAGCGTAAACGGTGAGAAATTTGAGAGCCTGCGCGAGCTAAACGAGAGAATTTTGTTCGCCAAAAAGGGCGAGCGGCTCAAATTTGAGATCATGCGCGGAGATGAGGTTTTGAGATTTGGCGTAGCGGTCTCGGACGATGCGGCTAAAAAAGAGCAAAAAGCACCGACGAAGGCGGATAAAAAAGCCTCCGCTAGCGACGCAAAACCGCAGTCCATACCGCAAAGCAGCGATGCCGCGAGCGCGCAAAAGCTCTATGGCATGACATTTGACGAGAAGCTAACGGTAAAAAGCGTCGACGCAAGCTCGGGTGCGGCGAAATTCGGCGTCAGAGTCGGCGACAAGCTGATACAAGTTGGGCAAAAAACGGTCTCAAGCCGCAAAGAAGCGCTTGGCCTGCTCGCTAAAGGCGGCGGTCAAAATTTGCTCTTTAGACGCAACGGCTTTGACTTTTTTTACAACGCGCGGTAGGTTCGGGCGGTAAATTTGACGCTTTTGGCGGGTAAACGAAGCGTCAAATTTGGCCTATGCTTGGGAGCCGACAAAATAAAACGGAGAATAGATGCAAGATCAAAAAAATTTAGCGATGAAATTAAAATCTACGGGTAACGGTAAAATTTACGTTCAAAACACGGCGAGAGGGTTAAATTTGAGCGAGTCGCGGGTGATATCTAAAGTGCAAAATTTGGCGCAAAGCTTGCACGCGAGCTCGTCTCAAAATCAGCCTCAAATTTTAAACGCGGCCAAATCTAAAGTAAACTCCGAAAACCTAGCTCAAAGCCCGAAAAATCGAGCAAATTTCATCTTGCTAAATGCGGCCAAGAGCTCATCGTTTACTTCTAGCTCAAATTTACGGCAAACTGCTCTTAGCGCCGCCGATCAGGATGCGCTTTTAGCCGAGTTTAAGGCGTTTTTGAGCGCGCACTTGCCGAGCAACCCTAGCTTTCATCCGTGCTTTGACGAGGCGCTTTCATACACGCTAAAATCAGGCGGCAAGCACTTTCGCGCTATGCTGGTCGCAGGCGTCGTAGCTGCGGTGCGTCCGGAGCGCAAAGAGGCGGCGTTTCACGTCGCGCTGGCATTTGAGACGATGCACAGTTACTCGCTTATCCACGACGATCTGCCTGCGATGGACGACTCGGATCTGCGCCGCGGACAGCCTAGCCTGCACGTCAAATTTGACGAGGTAACGGCGATTTTAGCGGGCGACGCGCTAAACACCCACGCCTTTTATCAGATAGCAAGAGCCCAGTTAGACGCGGACGCGCGCATAAAATGCGTCGAGATCCTAAGCCGCAACGCAGGTATCTACGGCATGGCGCTTGGGCAGGCGGTGGATTGTTATTTCGAAAATCAAAAACTGGGGCTTGAGGAGCTAAAATTTCTGCACATCCACAAGACCGCGCGCCTCATCGCGGCGAGCTTGCAGGCAGGCTGCGTCGTGGCCGGATTAGACGAGGCAGAGGCTGCTCGCATATACGACATCGGGCTTGATCTGGGGCTAGCGTTTCAGATCGCAGACGACATCATCGACGCGACGCAAAGCGCCGAAACGGCAGGCAAACCGACGCATAACGACGGCGCGAAAAACTCATTTACCAACCTTCTTGGCATAGAGGGCGCGGTGCAGGCCAAAAACGAGCTAATCGCAAAGATAGAGCGCGAGCTAGGCAGTGTGCATGCAGGCATCCGCGCTATCGTGACGGGACTCATCGACAAACATTTGCGGTAAATTCGGCTTAAATTTGCGTTTATGACGGTCAAATTTAAGCTGCTAAATTTGACGGTAAATTTTGCCGAATTTATATTTAGCTACAAAACGCTATCCGCGCGTTATAAATAAACTACCGCGCAAAACCGTGCCGATCCCGCCGCAAAATCGGCAAAATTCGGCGTCCTTTTTATGCTATAATCTTTTAAATTTATCAAAAGGAGAGATAATGAAAAAATTAGCCTTATCGCTTGCGCTTTTGTGTGCGGCGGCGTTTGCCAAAGAGTACGACTACATGCTAGCTAGCACCGCGCAAAAGACTTTTGAAGAGCCGACTTCTAGCTACGAGACTAAGCAAAACTACGATGCCAAGGCTCGCCGCCTAGAGCTAGTTAGCACCTCCGAGCTCGCAGACGGGCTAAAGGGTAAACACAAAGAGGTCAGCTACTATAACAAAGACGGCAAGATGACGAAATATGAAGCCTTTAGCTATGATTTTACCGCGAAAAAATGGATCAAAGTGACCGAATACAAAGCCGATTATAAAAAAGGCGTCCTCACGCAGGAGTCTAGCTCGTTTATCCGCGGTATGCCGGAAAATGCTAGCAAAACGATCATAAAGTACCTAAAAAACGCTAGCGAGGAGATCAGATACGAGCTGGTAAAGGGCAAATGGCGAAAAACCGCGCTAACCAAAACCGTCGAGAACGCATACGGCGAGAACGAGCTCATCGTACTTAGCGTCTGGGACGGCAAAAGATGGCAGCCTAAGTCAAAAACTCAGCTACTCTACGGCGCAGACGGACAGACGCGCGGCTACGAGAGCTGGGACTATGAAAACGGCGCGTGGCAAAGCCGTGAAAGAAGCACTGTTGCGGGCGACGTGAAGGGCAAATACGAGCAGGTAAGAAGCGTGTTTGAGGGCGGCGCGTGGCGCTATGACGAGATGTCAAAGCACGACTACGACGCCTCTAGCG
>CAURKE010000070.1:0-5247 GCA_963525055.1 uncultured Campylobacter sp.
GATCTATCTCGCTCGCTAACTCAGCTCATCGTCGTACAGCGCGGCTTCCAAGCCAACTCAAAGACGATCACGACTAGCGACGAAATGCTAAACACGCTGCTTCAACTAAAATAATTTTTTCTTCGGGCTTTAGTTTCGTCTAAAGCCCTTTTTATTGATTTTTAGCTAAATTTACCGCTAAATTTAACTAAAAGAGTCAAAAATGCAAGTAACGCTTCTAAATTACACCCCGCTAAATATCTGCTCGCACGCTATTCGCACGTGTTGGCAAAGCTTTGAAAAAGGCGATAACGGCGGCGAAAAAGACGTCGAGCTCATCGAACGCGTCGGCAATAAATTTAAACACGCCAGCACGCTTGAGCACCTCTCCTACAACTTCTACATCCAAGGCATCTCGCGCGCCCTGCTGCAAGAGTTAGCCCGTCACCGCGTAGCGAGCCTCAGCGTCAAATCAACGCGCTACACGCTAAAAGAGCTAAAAAAAGAGGCTAAATTTGAGCTTGGCGACTTTGAGCGGGCGGCGAGATTTATTGTATTAACGGGTGACGAAACGGTCGATAACGCAAGCATCAAAGCGCTGGAAAATCTGCGCGAGATCCTCGCAAACACCACAAAAAGCCTCGACATCGTCAAGTACTGCTTACCCGAGTGCTACAAAACCGAGCTCACGTGGAGCGTAAACGCGCGCAGTTTGCAAAATTTCCTCTCGCTACGCAGCTCAAAATCAGCGCTTTGGGAGATCAGAAACCTCTCACTAAAGCTTTACGAGTCGCTGCCTCAGGAGCATAAATTTATATTCGAGGATCACGTAAATCAGGAATAATAGAGCGCTTTGCGCTACCAACAAGATACAAACAATGCCGCGTGTAAATTTTACGTATTTTTGGAAAATTTAACGCAAAATCAGGAGAGGCGAAATGGGACTGTTTGATATTTTTAAAAAGGATAAATTTGACGTCGACGTACGCTCGGACGGCATTTTCATCGGCGGCGTAAATTGCGGGTTTGATCTAGCTAAATTTAACGAAGCCCTAGGTCAGCCGCGCGTGATTGATGACGGAGAGGGCAAAAGCCGCTATTTTTGGGATGAGGCGGGGATTTTCGCCTTCGTGCGCGCAGACGAGCTCGCAGAACCGAAGCTTGCCGAGATAAATTTGATGCTTGAGGTCGCAAAGGGCGTGCAGCACGAGGTTCCACGCAAGCTCTACGGCGGCGCGTTCACGCTTGAGGGCAGGCCGCCGCTTGAGGCCGTGCCAGAGCAGGAGCTGCGCGGCGCATATATATTTTTGGAGCTTAGCCTAGGCAAATTTGAAATCTCGCTAGCTCTCGCGAAGGCCGTGCAGGAGCGCATAGGCGCGATGGACTTCGCCGAGCGCTTCGCTAAGCGCGACACCGACGAGATCGCAGACATCGTGCGAGCTGCGAAAATGCCAATAGGGCGCGTCTGCATCAATCAAAAAGAGAAAAAGCTAAAGCCAAGACCGAGCGATAAATTTAAGCTTCCGCGCGCGGCGGGCGAGACGCTTCTGTTTAAAAATTTCAATTTCAAAATCGCCGTGATGAACGAGCTGATGTATGAAAAAGCCCTGCTACAGCCTAAATTTGACGTGTTTGAGTACTGCGAGGAGCGCGGCATCGATCCGTATGCGCACTTCGGCGCGCTGCCGCAAGCCAAAAAGTGGTTCAAGGACTATCCGGTCCCCGCAAATTTGGCGGAGCAGGTGAGCGAGCTCTATCTTGACGGCGGAAATGAAATTTATCTGCAAATCGCGCCTGATTGGGACGGCGAAGACGAGCTTTTCGACATTAAAAACATCGATGCCGCAGAGCTTGCGCCCTTCAAAAATCTTAAAAAAATCGAAACGACCGGCATCGGCATATCTAAAAAAGCGCGAAAAGCCTGTGCGGATGCGGGGATCGCGATAGTTGATTGAGTGCGGAGATAAATTTTAATCAATCAAATTTTGCGCTAAAAAGGGCAAAATTTGAAGCCAAATTTTACTAAATAACAAGCAAAAATTTAAACTTATTTTAAGCGCAAATTATTCGCGTGCGTTAGCGCGATAGCGATGGCATCGGTGATATCAAGCGGCTTAATCTCCTTCGTGATACCGAGAATTTTCTTAACCATAAAGGCCACCTGCTCTTTGTCTGCCTTGGCTTTGCCCGTTACCGTTTTTTTAACCTGAAGCGGCGTGTACTCGGCAAAATCGCCGTGAAGCTGCAAAATTTTAAGACTAAGCGCGCCTCGAAACTGCGCGAGCTTTAAAACCGTTTTTGGATTATAAGCGAAAAATATGTCCTCGATCGCCACTTCGTCAAATTTATGATTTTTAAAAATCAGGTCGAGTCCCTCGCAAAGTTCGGTGATTTGATACTGCAAAGAATTCGGTTTTATTTTGATTAGTCCCGCCTCGATCAAAATAGTTTTCACGGGCGTCTTTTCGACGATCGCATAGCCGCAATTTCGCGATCCCGGATCGATTCCTAAAATTTTCATCTCGTCCTTTTCAACGGTTTTTCACGCTTTTTTCACGGCGTGAAAAACGAATTTCAACGCCATTTTAACAAATTTAAGATAAAATCTAGCGAATTAATCTTAAAGGCAAAAATTTGGTCGCAAACGAGGTTTTGGAGCTACTTTCCAAAGAAATTTTACCGTCGGAATTTGAATGCTACATCAAGCAGCTTAAATTTAACGAAAAAAGCTCAAATTCGACAAACGTCATATTTAACGCGCCAAACGAGATTATTGCCAAATTTATCCAGACCAAATACGCCGCTAAAATCGCTCATCTTTTTGAAGTAAAAACCGGACAAAAGCCGGTCGTCGAAGTTCAAGCCCCAACCAAAACCACAAGCAAACCAGCTAAAAAAGTGGACGTCAAAGAGATAAAAGCGCAAAGCAGCCTGTTAAATCCAAGCTACACTTTTGAAAATTTCGTCGTCGGCGACTCGAATCAATTTGCTTTTTTAAGCGCAAAAGCCGTCTCTGAGCAGCCGGGTAAAATTTACAATCCCCTTTTTATCTACGGCCCGACTGGGCTTGGCAAAACTCACCTTTTACAATCAGTCGGAAATTTTTGCCTAAACGGCGGTAAAATGGTTATTTGCGTAACAAGTGAGCAGTTTATCACGGACTTTACTTATAACCTCAACAACCACTCGATGGAGCGATTTCGCGAAAAGTACCGAAACTGCGACGTTTTACTCATCGACGACGTGCAGTTTTTAGGAAAAACCGATAAAATCCAAGAGGAATTTTTCCATACGTTTAACGAGCTTCACGCTAAAAACGGCCAGATCGTGATGACCTCGGACCGCCAGCCAAAGCTACTAAAAGGCTTTGAAGATAGGCTAAGAACGCGTTTTGAGTGGGGTATCATCGCCGATATCACGCCGCCGGAGCTTGATACTAAAATCGCAATCATCAAGAAAAAATGCGAATTTGATAAAATTTACCTCGATAAAGACGTTATAAACTACATAGCTACAAACATGGGCGATAACATCCGAGAAATCGAAAGCGCGATAATAAACTTAAACGCTTACGCAAGGCTGATGAGGCAGGAAATCACGCTAGAATTTGCCAAAAATATCCTGCGCGATCAAATAAAAGAAAAGCGCGAAAATATAAACCTAGAAAATATCGTTGAAATCGTGAGCAAAGAGTTAAACGTCAAACCAAGCGAGATGAAAAGCAAATCACGCTCGAAAAATATCGTCGAAGCTAGACGCATCGTGATATATCTGGCTAAAAATTTGACGCCAAACTCAATGCCGCAGATCGCGCAGTTTTTTAATATGAAAGATCACTCGGCCGTAAGTCACAGTATTAAAAAAATAAACGAACTAATAGAAACGAATGAATATTTTAAAGTTCGCGTCGAAGAACTAAAGAATAAAATTTTAACCAAAGAGTAAAAACGTGAATAAAAGTGAAAAAATAATCAGTTTTTTTAACGCCGCAAATGTCCTATTTAAAGCAAATAAAAGCTGTTTTAAACTTTTCACGCCCCCTACTAATGCTACTAAAAGAAATTTAAAAACAAAGGAAAAAAATGAAAGTCGCAATTAACAAAAATGCTTTAGAAAGCATCGTAACAAATACCAATCCTTACTTAGAAAAAAAGGATCTAAGCGCTATAACTTCGCATATATTTATCAGCGCTAAAGACGGTATCCTAAACATCAAAGCAACCGACCACGAGATCGGCCTAGCATATAAGCTATCAAACGTAAAAATCATGGACGAAGGAAACGCAACCGCAAACGGTAAAAAACTGCTTGACATCATAAGAAGCCTAAAAGACGAGGAAGTAACGCTAGAGACGCTAAATAACTATCTCTATATAAAACAAAAAAACTCAAAATATAAACTTCCGATGTATAAATTTGAGGATTTTCCAAATTTTCCGACGATAGAAAATAAAAATAAATTTGAAATCGACGCAGTAATGCTTGGAAGAAGTTTAAAGAAAATTTTCCCGAGCATAGATAATAATAACCCTAAATTTGAGTTAAACGGCGCATTTATCGATATCAAGCAAAACTACATAAATATCGTCGGCACCGACACGAAAAGGCTTAGCGTATTTAGATTTGAAACGCCGACTCAGAGTGAATTTTCGCTAATAATCCCGAAAAAAGCCATTAGCGAGATACAAAAGCTATTTTTTGACAAGATCGAGATCTACTACGACGATACGACTCTGATCGCTCAAAGCGCAAATTTCGAGTTTTTTACAAAACTGATAAATGGCAGATTCCCTGACTACAACAGAGTAATCCCGCAAGAGATAAAGAAAAGACTAAGACTAAGCAGAGATAAGATGATAGAGGGCATAAAAACAGTCTCAATCATCTCTGAGAGCACGAAAATCGTATTTGCGCCTCAAACCATAAGTTTTGAAAGTATAGTCGAAGATAACTCTGAGGCCAAAACTACGATAGAATTTGCAACGGGACTAGAAGAAGAAATCTACGTCGGCGTGAAAAATAGATATTTGCTTGATTTCTTACAAAGCATCGAAGAGGAGCATTTCGAATTTGGATTTAACGACTCGAATTTAGCCTTTACGGTGAGCTCAAACGAGCTAAAAACGGTAATCATGCCGATAAATTTATAAAAATAAAAAGGTAAATAATGCAGCAAAATTACGGCGCGGAAAATATTAAAGTTTTAAAAGGGCTCGAAGCGGTTAGAAAACGCCCCGGCATGTACATCGGCGACACTAACATAAGCGG
>CAURKE010000071.1:0-5156 GCA_963525055.1 uncultured Campylobacter sp.
AGCAACAAAAGCGAGCGCCTTCTTGGATACGGCACGATCTACGGCGATATGGCGTGCGCGCTAAATCCGATCGGCGAGCTATTTAAAACTGAAATTTACGAGTTGGCGCGCGAGCTTGGCATCGATGAAAAAATCATCGCAAAAGCCCCGTCCGCCGACCTTTGGGAAGGGCAAAGCGACGAGGCTGATATAGGCTACAGCTACGAGCGACTGGACGAGGTTTTGCGTTTGGCGCAGAGTAAAAGCGAGGCCGAACTAGCGCGAGAATTTGACCCAAAGCTCGTTGCGACGGTATTTTCAAGGATGAGAGCGAATAAATTTAAACTCTCGCTGCCGCCAGTTGCTAGCTTGGACGGTGAGTAAAATTTGAGCTAAATTTACTGCTGCGGCGATAAATTTAGCTGAGGTTTTGAAAGTCAAAAACGGTGAAATTTGACGGTAGAGTCGCGATGATTTTGCTAAAAGCAGCAGAGGCAAGCTTGGCTAAAATTAGATAAAAGCCGTCCGAATATCGGTGCAAACGCCGAGAGCTGCGTAAAATATGGCTACGCTAGCAATGAGCATCAATTTTGCCAAAAACGGCAAGATGATAAAACCGCCGTAAATTCGGCGCAAAAGTAAATTTAAAAAAGAAACGTAATTCAAGGTAAGATAAAAATAAAAAACAAGGAGGCACAATGGAAGAGATAGCGTTTTATCGACCGACCATCGACGAGGCCGAAACCACGCTCATCAAAGAAGCCTTAAAAGACCACGGTTCGGCGATCGTGGAGAGGCTGGAGTCCGAGCTTAGGGAGTATTTTGGCGTAAAGCATGCCGTTACGACAAATAACAACAGCGCCGCCCACCATTTGGCGCTTTGCTCGATGGATCTAAAACGCGGCGACAAGATTATCTGTTCGGTAAACTCCACTCCGAGCGTGGCGCAGGCGATCAGACACTTTGACGCTGAGCCGATATTCGTCGACATCAACGAAGACGACTTTAACATGAACGCCGAGTCGCTGCGAAACACGCTAAAAGTGCACAATCACAAAAAGTTAAAAGGTATATTCGTAAACCATGTCGCTGGGCAGGCGTCTGATATGGACGAGATCTACGCTATCGCGCGGGAGTACGACGTGAAGGTGCTCGACGACGCCGGCAAGTCCATCGGTTTAACCTATAACGGCGTTAAAATCGGCTCCGATAGTCGCTCGCTCATCTCTTGCTTTAACGTGCATTCTCAGCTTACTAACCCGATCGCGACGGCCGGCTTTATGCTAACTGACGACGATGCCATCGCCGAGCGCGCTAGACTACTGCGAAACCACGCGATCATAAAAGGCGGCATAGACAAAGACGGTAACCTAGGTTACGTCTACGACGTCGTAGATATCGGCGTGAAGTACGATCTAACCGGGCTTTGCGCGGCGTATGCGGTGGCTCAGTTTGAAAAAACGGATAAATTTATCGCGCGACGCAGACAGATCGCAGCCATCTACGACAAAGAGCTAGCAGACTGCCCGCACGTCTCGCTACCGATTAAAAAGCGCGACCACGTCTACATCCAGTACATCATCAAGATCGATAAAAACCGCGACGGGTTTGCCAAGGAGCTGCTAGAGCGCGGTATCCACACGGCGCTTCACTACAAGCCGATGCACCTTTTGAGCTACTATAAAAGCAAATACGGGCTTAAGGTAAATTCATTCCCGAATGCGCTAAAAACATATCAACAGGTGCTTTCGTTGCCCGTTTACAACGCGCTTAGCGACGAAGAGGTCGCCTATATCTGCGAGAGCGTGCGAGAGATAGCTAAAACGCGTGTTTAAAAGGAAAATTTACGCCTTTGCGCAGGAGTATTTTTACGCTCCGAATTTGTGGCAAAAGTGCCTGGCTGTCGCGCTTTTGCCGCTTAGTTCGCTTTACTGCGCAGGCGTGATTTTAAAGGCCAAATTTAGCAAAGCTTTAGATTTTGATATCCCGATTATCAGCATCGGAAATTTGACTTTAGGCGGTAGCGGAAAGACGCCGCTTGGTATCGCTATATTAAACGAATTTGAGGGCGGTTGCGTCGTGCTGCGAGGCTACGGTAGAGCTTCAAGCGGACTCGTCAAGGTCGCGATCTCGGGCGAAATTTTAGTGGGCGTCACGGCTAGCGGCGACGAAGCGATGGAGTACGCAAAAAGCGTAAAAAACGCAAACGTCATCGTGAGCGAAAACCGCGACATCGCGATAAAAGAAGCCCTAAATTTAGGCGCAAAGTACGTGTTGCTAGACGACGGCTTCGGCAAATTTCACATCAAAAAATTTAACATCCTAATCCGCCCCTCCTCAAAACCTTATTTTGATTTCGTCCTGCCTAGCGGCGCGTATCGCTACCCGAGCAAATTTTACGCCAAAGCCGACTATGTCGTAAAAGAGGGCGAGGACTTTACTCGAGAGAGCGAAATCATAAATCAAACTAAAAAGATGGTTTTAGTGACTGCTATCGCAAATCCGCAGCGTTTGGAGCCTTATTTTAGCCTTTGTGTGGGGCGCGAGATATATCCCGATCACTACACCTTTTCGCGGGATGAGCTAGCGAGTATCCTAGCTCGCTACGGCGCGACCTCGCTTTTGGTCACGCGAAAAGACGCCGTAAAGATGGAGGGGTTTGGCTTGCCTCTCTCTGTCATCGCGCTAAAAACGACGTTGGCGGATAAATTTAAACGAATTATCAAAGAGAAAATTCTATAATCTCCTAAAAATTTTAGGACGCTTTAATGAAATTCCTACTAACTTCTTGTGCCGACAAGGCCGCGGCTAAAACTCTAGCCAAAAAGCTCGTTAATGCTAAATTTGCCGCTTGCGTCAGTGTTTTTAAGGCAAATAGCGTTTATTTTTGGGACGGCGAGATAAAGGATGAAAAGGAGCGGGTCTTGCTCATAAAAACCGCGGTCAAATTTAAAAAAGCGGCTAAATTTATCGCAAAACATCACGACTACGAGCTGCCCGAGATTGTGGCTTTTAAAGCTGACAAAGCTAGCAAAAAATACAAAAAATGGATAAAAAAGGAAAGCAAATGAAGTTATTTCAAACTAGAGCGAGTGCGGGCGAGAGCCTAAAAAGTGTAGAATTTAGCCAGGCGTTACTAAGCCCTAGCTCCGCTCACGGCGGGCTATACGCACCGACGGAGCTACCGCGACTGGATGATAAATTTTTTGCTGAGGCGGTAAATTTAACCTACGCGCAAATAGCTCTGAAAATCATAGAGAAATTTGGATTTGACGCGGATGCGGCGATGTTTGAGAGGGCGGTGAAGCGGTATGAGAGATTTGACGATCCGCAAAATCCCGTACAGGTGCGAAAAATCGGCGAAAACCTCTACATAAACGAACTTTATCACGGGCCTACGCGTGCGTTTAAGGATATGGCGCTGCAGCCTTTTGGCGCTCTGCTTAGCGAGCTAGCAGCAAAAAGAGGCGAAAAGTACCTCATAATGTGCGCTACTAGCGGCGACACGGGACCTGCGACGCTAGAGACCTTTGCAGACGCACCGGGCGTCAAAGTCGTCTGCCTCTATCCAAAAGACGGCACGAGCGAGGTGCAACGCCTACAAATGATAAATGCCGGTGCCGCAAATCTCAAAGTAATCGGCATCGAGGGCAACTTCGACGATGCGCAGCGCGCGCTAAAAAGCCTGCTGGCTAGCGAGAAATTTAAAGAGCGCCTAAGCACTGCCGGACTCTCGCTCTCGGCGGCAAATTCAGTAAATTTCGGCCGAATTTTATTCCAAATCATCTATCACGTTTACGCTCACGTTTATCTGCTAAAAACGGGTGCGCTAAAGGGCGAATTTGACATCGTCGTGCCTAGCGGCAACTTCGGCAACGCCCTAGGCGCATACTACGCTAAAAAAATGGGCGCTAAAATCGGTAAAATCAAAATCGTTTCAAACGCAAACAACATCCTGACCGAGTTTTTCACGCAGGGGCGATATGATCTGCGCGGCAAAAGCCTAGTTAAAACGATCAGCCCGGCGATGGACATCCTGATCTCATCAAACGTCGAGAGGTTGCTTTTTGATAAATTTGGCGCCGTGAGAACCAAAGAGCTGATGGATAATCTCGCGAGCGATGGTTTTTACGAGCTTTCAAATAGCGAGCTAGACGCGCTAAAAGAGGACTTTGACGCTGATTTTTGCAGCGACGCGGAGTGCGAGAAATACATAAAAGAGTGGGCGGCAAAAGGCGTCGCAGTCGATCCTCACACGGCTACATGCTTTAAAGCGGCGGCAAATTTAGCGCGTCCGTGCGTGATAACATCGACCGCGCACTGGGTCAAATTTGCTCCGAGTATGTTTAAGGCGCTAAAAAACGAAACACTAAAAGACGAAAAAAGCGGTCTTGAGGCCTTGGCAGCGGAGTTTAAGGATGAAGTACCAGGCGCGATAAAGTCGCTCTTTACAAAAGCCGCTGTGCATAACGAAATCGCCGCAAAAAGCGATATAGAAGCTAAAATTTTAGCCTGGATCGAGCGATGATTATCATCCCGGCAAGGCTCGCCTCGACGCGAATGCCTAATAAAATTTTACGCGAGATAAACGGCGTGCCGATGTTTGTTGCTACGGCGCGCAGGGTGAGCGCGGCTGATGAGGTCGTGATCGCCGCAGACGACGAGGGCGTGGTGCAGATCGCGCAAAAATTCGGCTTTAAGGCCGTGATGACTAGCCGGGCGCATCAAAGCGGAACCGACCGCATCAACGAAGCGGCAGGAATACTCGGTGTCAAAGATAGCGAGATCATCATAAACGTGCAAGCTGACGAGCCTTTTATCGAGCCTGAAAATATCGTCAAATTTAGAGAATTTTGCGAGAAAAACGCATCGCGAGCATTTATGTTTTCGTGTTATAAAACCGTCGGCAGCGAGCTAGCGGACGATAAAAACCTGGTCAAGGTCGTGACCGACGACGCGGGCTACGCGCTATATTTTTCGCGCTCGCGCATCCCGTTTGACCGCGCGCCGTTTGACGCGTACAAGGCGCATCTGGGCATCTACGGCTACAGCGCGGCAAATTTAAAAAGATTTTGCTCATTTGCGCCTTCGACTCTCGAAAATACCGAAAAGCTCGAGCAACTGCGCGCTCTATCAAACGGCGAGAAAATCCTCATGCTCGAAGTGCAAAGCGACAG
>CAURKE010000072.1:0-5138 GCA_963525055.1 uncultured Campylobacter sp.
GCATAAAAGGGCGCTTGGGCTATTTTTCCTGACGCTTGCCATCGGCGGCGTCGCGCTTGCTTTTTCGCTACGGTTTAACTTTTTGGGTCCGAGCCTTCGCATCGCCTGTTCGCTGATGTTGGCGCTGACGTTTATTATCTTTTCGTTCGTGCTTTTTACGAACGTCGTCGCGCTCGCCGTCCGTCCCGTAACCAAGCGCGCGTTTAGCGAGAGCAGACGTAAATTTTTGCGCCTTTATCTTGACGTCACGATACTTATTTTGGCGTTTAGCTACTTTTTTAGAGGTATCTTTAACGCCGTAAAATTACCCGAAGTAAAAGCGCAGGATATCGAGCTAAAGGGGCTAAAGGGCGAGTTAAAAATCGCGGTTTTAACGGATATTCATCTGGGCGATTTTTTGGGAGCGGACTTTGCGCGGGCGGTAACTAGACGCGTAAACGAGCTTGACGCCGACGCGGTCGCGATCGTGGGCGATATCGCGGATCTGCCGCCGCACCGTTTGGCCGAGTTTATCGCGCCATTTAACGAGCTAAAGAGCAAATACGGCACCTTTTACGTTCCCGGCAACCACGAGTACTATAACGGCATCGACGGCACGATAAAAGCGATCCGCGAGACGACGAATTTTAAAATTTTAGGCAATGAAAACGCGCGAGTGGGCGGGGTAAATTTAGCCGGCGTTTATGATATCATCGGCTTTAGATTTAAAGCGTACGAGCCAGATCTGGTCGCGGCTCTGGACGGTCGCGACGTAAATTTGCCTACCGTTTTGCTCGCTCATCAGCCTAAGTTTTTAAAATACATGGACGAAAGCGCGCCCGTGGATCTGGTGGTGAGCGGGCACACGCACGGCGGGCAGATTTTCCCGTTTTCGCTGCTAGTAAGGCTCGATCAAAAATACGTCGCCGGGCTATATAGCGCGAACAAAAAAACGCAAATTTACGTTAGCCGCGGAGCCGGATTTTGGGGGCCGCCGGTGCGCGTGATGGCGCCTAGCGAGATTTCGTTATTAAGACTAAAAGGAGTTGTATGAGGGGACTTATTTCTAGGATATTCGGATTTGTGGCGGCGGTTAGATTTCCGAGATTTTTGCAAACATTTATCAACGAAAAATACGTAAGCGGCTTTAAAATCGATATGAGCGAGTTTAAGCAGCCAAGTGAGTACGAGAGCTTGACGGCGCTTTTTACCCGCGAGCTACAGCGTACGCGAAATTTCGACGTTTCGCCGCAGGCTTTCATCAGTCCTAGCGACGGTACGTGCCTGGAGTGCGGAGTCAGCAAGGAGCTAAAGGCGATCAGCGTCAAGGGGCACGAGTACGGCATAGCTGAACTCCTGGGTTATAGCATGGAGCGCAGTGAGCGAGACGCTGAGCTAGAGTACGTAAATATTTACCTCAGCCCGCGCGACTATCACCGCTATCACGCGCCTTGCGATATGAGGATTTTGTCCGCGCTATATGTGCCTGGCGAGCTATATAGCGTGGCTGTTAGCGCGCTGCTAAAGGTGCCGAATCTTTACGCCAAAAACGAGCGCGTGGTGCTAAAATGCGAGCTTGCAAACGGCAAAAAGATGTGGTTGGTCTTCGTCGGCGCGCTAAACGTGGGCAAGATGAAATTTGGCTTCGACGCGCGCATACAGACTAACGCCTGCGCCGGCAACGTCGCGCTTTATGAATACGAAAATTTAAGCGTGAAAAAGGGCGAGCAGCTGGGGATGTTTGAGCTGGGCTCTACGATCCTCGTCCTTAGCGAGCAGGGCGCGGTCAAATTTGATCTAGCAGCCGAGCAAAAGCTAAAATACGGCGACAAAATAGGAACTATCAACTAAGGAGGCGTGATGGGAACGCAACTAGTCGAACAAAACGAGCTAAAAGAAACGCTAGAGCTAAAAGAGCGCATCGAAAACAACACGGTGGTCGAACTCTGGGAAAACAGCGAGGACTACGAGCGCCTAGCCAACGCGACGCGCAAGACCATGCGCTACATCAACGACGAGCAGATAAAGAGCTTTGCCGATGCGCTAAATCAAACGAACGAAAAGATCTTAAATTTGACCTTTGAGGGCGTGAAAAAGCATCACGAAAAGAAATTTGAGCAGATCAGAAAAAAGCAAAAACTCTACGTCGCTTCGGCCTTTGCGGGCGGCTTTTTGATCGGTGCTTTAGCTGTTTGGATAGCGTTTAGGATTTTTGCGGGATAGATTTGGTTTTGGGCTCGGCCGCTTGCGATGCCTGCGCGCCGACCTGTTTTTATGCTGCGCGGTTTTCCCTGCTAAATTTGGGCGCCTAGCTTTAAATTTAAGCACGGCGGCTTGTAAAATTTGTGTATCGTTACGCGGTTGGGGTCAAATTTTATCTCGGGCGACGGTTGTAAATTTGATCTTATATTTTGGCGCGACAGCCATTAGGCTTGCATCTACTTTTTGCGCATTACGTCAAGCGCGTTTGCTTCTTGAATTTTATAAAAACTTAAACCCAAATTTAACCGCCGCTAGCTTGCGTATCTGCGCCAAGACTAAATTTTTATCTTTCTCGTCGCGTGACGGATGATTTGCTGCGTGTTTTTGTTTTGCGAGCTTTGCCAGCGCACGAGCAGCTCCTTTGCGGCGGCGAAATTTACCTTTAGATGGTCCGCGACGTTGTTTGCAACCGAGCGCTGTACGAAGCGTACCTCGTCCCCTTTAAGGATCTCTAGCACCGCAAAAACCGGGCTCGGATCGCTGATGAAAAGCTCCAGTTTGCTAGCCCACGGCAGCTTTGGTCGCAGACCCTCCGACGCTAGCCTACGCAGGTGGAAATTTGACGAGCGCGCCCACTGCGTCATGGTTTTTAACGAGTCTTGCGGATATTTTTTGATAAAGGCGCGCACCGCATACTCGCCAGTGCCGCGCTTCGTGATTTCCTCGATCGCTCTCATCGAGACTTCAAAGTCGTCTATGCCGTAGATTTCGACATATTTTGCCAGCGGCAAAGTCCAGTAAAAGTGCTTAAACATGCCCGTTTCGTTCGGATTTTCCTCGCCTAAAATCGCGACCAAAATCTCCGCCGCGCGCCTAAAATCCGGCGGCAAAAGTTCATTTAGCGCGTTTGCGTGCGCCAAAATCCTTTGCGAATAACCGAGATTAGGCGTACTCTCCGCGATTTGCCCGCAGTAGCTCTGCGCGTCAAATTTGGGATAAACCGCCTTTATTTTTTGCGATAAAATTTGCGCCAAATTTTCTCCGAAGTATACCGCCAGTCCGCCGTTTTCCATATTTTTCCTTTGAGTAGTTTTATCTAGCCTTTAAGCAGGCATGAATCGTAAAATTTGTCGCCTAAAACCAGGCGGCGTTAAATTTGCAGCCGTTACGCTCGTAAAATTTGACCGCCCGCGCAAACAAAGCATCAATTTTGTCGCAGTTTTTGGGCTAAATTTAAATATCGGCCCGTAAAGAGGGCGCTAAATTTAGCGGCGGCTAAAATAATGCCCGAAAGTAAATTTATTTGCACTCGACTTGCGGCATCTGCGCTAAAAATATCGGCATTTTTTGCTTGATTAGCGTATGAAATTTGCTTCTATCCGCGACATTTAGAAACTTTAGCGCGTAGTGCGTTACCCTAAGCCCGCAATTAAGGCTTTTTACGTTGATTAGATTGATCTCGTAGTTGTCAAAATCCGGGTTGCCCGCGATCGGATAGTAGATCGTGTAAGCTTGATACTCTTTATCGTTTATAGACTTAAAATCATACTCCGCTTTGCCGAACTGCCCGCTTTTTAGCGCGGTCATAAAGGTCCTTTGGTATTCGTTGATGTCGGCGTTTTCATCGACGGTGACGCTCACTAGTTTGGTCCATTTAAAGCCCACTTTTTCATTGGGTAGATAAAACTCGGCCGTTCTTGCATTTTTTTGCTTTAGGACGAATTTTTCGCCGTCTATGGCCACTTCGTTTGGTAGATTTACGCTATCTAGCGCGCTTTTTGGTAGCTCTATCTGCGTGGTTCTAGGCTGGGTGCAGCCGCCTAAAAATAGACAAACGGCCGCAACGGCGGCAAATGAAACTTTTTTAAAACTCATGTTTTTCTCCTTTATTAGTTGATTTTTTAAACTCCATGCACTTTTTAGCCAGCCCCGCCTTGCACTCTTTTTCGTGCAGCTTTTGCGCCTTTTGGCGTAGCGCGGCGGCTTGCTTTTTGTCGCTACTTTCAAGACGGCGCGCTAGATTTAGACACCCGCGCGCGTCGCCGGCTTCGCAAGCCTCGCGAAAAAGGCTATCAGCCTCGTTTTCGTCTGCTTTTATCGCTTCGCCTACGCCTCTTTCGTAGATCACTCCCAGGTTCGTACAGGCCGGTTTTAGTCCGTTGTAGCAGGCGATCCCGTAAAAACTAAAAGCTCTTGCTATATCTTGCTGCACGTCTGATCCATCAAAATACGCGTCCGCTAGGCTCTCGCAGGCATCTAGTCGCCAAAGTAGGCAGGCTTTTTCAAAAAGCTCCAGTGCGCGAGAAACGTCCTTTATTGCGCTGCGTCCATGAAATAACATATCACCAAGCTCGGCGCAAGAAGCGCCAAAGCCGCCTTCGCAGGCTTTCTCGTGAAATTTGACCGCTTGCTCGCTATCTTGCCGCGCTCCGCCAAGTCCCTTTTCGTAGAGCTCTCCTAGTGCCGCGCAACCGTTTGCTACGCCTCTATTGCACGCCTCTTTGCCCAGCTCGTATGCTGCCTCAAACTGCCCGCTTTGATACTGCGCCCAGCCGCCCTGTAGCTCGTCCAGACGCTCACTGTCGCCGCATTTGTAGGCATTTGCGGCGCAGGCCTTGTCGTAGTAGGATCTAGCGGCCTTGATATCCTGCGCAAAACCCGCCTCGCCGTCCTCGTAAAACCTACCCAAAGCCTCGCACGCTTCGTAAATTTTACTCTCGCAGGCAAGCGAGTAAAATTTGAGCGCGTTTTTCGAGTTTTTCGCGGCTTCGTCGTTTTTGCCCATTGCGCCGTCCGCGTACATGCCGCCTAGATAGTAGCAAACTACGGCGTATCCGCGCTCGCAGGCCTTTACGTAGAGGTCTAGCGCCTTGATTTCATCTGCTGCGACGCCGCTGCCCGCTTCGTAAATTTGAGCTAGATTATAGCAGCTTAAACCAAATCCTTTTTCGCAGGCT
>CAURKE010000073.1:0-5131 GCA_963525055.1 uncultured Campylobacter sp.
TGCTAAGGCCTAGGAACATATCCGCGCCCTTCATCGCGTCCGCTAGCGTTCTATCTGCTGTTTCTAGCGCGAATTCTAGCTTTTCCGGAGTTAGATCTGTGCGGCCTTTGTGGATCACGCCTTTGCTATCTACCATCACGATGTGTTTTGCGCCAAGCGATTTATACATCTTCGCGCATGCGATGCCTGCCGCGCCCGCGCCGCTAACTACGATCTTGATTTTAGAGATGTCTTTTCCCGAAATCTCCATCGCGTTTATTATGCCTGCGCTTGTTATCATCGCCGTGCCGTGCTGATCGTCGTGCATGACCGGGATATCGACCGCTTCTTGTAGTTTGCGCTCGATCTCAAAGCACTTTGGAGCGCGGATATCTTCTAAATTTATGCCGCCAAATGTCGGAGCTAGAGCTTTGCAGATCTCTACGATCTTATCTGGATCATGCTCGTCTAGCTCGATGTCAAAGGCATCTACGTTTGCAAATTTTTTAAACAAAACCGCCTTGCCCTCCATCACGGGCTTGCCGGCTACCGCGCCGATATCGCCTAGGCCAAGCACCGCAGTGCCGTCGGTGATAACGGCTACTAAATTTGCTTTGTTCGTGTATTTGTAGGCTAGTTCGTTGTCGGCCTCGATCTGCTTGCACGGTACTGCAACGCCCGGCGTATACGCCATAGATAGGTCTCTTGCCGTGGCGCACGGGGTTTTTACTTTTATCTCTATCTTGCCGCCCTCGTGATACGCGAGCGCCTCTTCGTTAGTTACGTGTGTCATTTGTTCTCCTTTAAAATATTTTTTATTCGTTTTTTCGTCTCGTCCGCGCCCAAAACTTCGAGCACCTCAAATATCCCCGGGCTTACGCTATTTCCAGTTAGCGCGACGCGAAGCGCCTGAGCTAGGTCTTTTAGCTTTAAGCCGTTTGCTTCTAAAAATTTACCCGTCATCTCCTCGTAGCCTTTGGCATCCAAATTTTCGCCTAAAATTTCGGCAAATTTAGCCAAATTTTCCTTGCTTTCGGGCGTGATAAATTTAGCGTAGGCTTTCTCGTCGTATGCGCTTGGAGCGTTTATGATCGTCCTTGCGCTCTGACTCATCTCAACTAGCGTTTTTGAGCGTTCGCGCAGAGAATTTAACAACACTTCGCCCTTTGGCATCGCTTTAAAATCTATCTCAAATTCAAGCATCTCGCTTGCCAGCCTCTCGTACGGCAAAGTCTTGATGTAGTGGGCATTTAGCCACTCTAGCTTACTTGCGTTATAGGTGCTTGAGCTTTTGTTTATATCGTGCGGATCGAAATACTTTAGCATATCGTCCATGCCGAAAATTTCGTCGTTTCCGTGGCTCCAGCCTAGACGCACGAGGAAATTTAAAAGAGCCTCAGGCAGATAACCCATGCGCTTATATTCCATCACGTCGGTCGCGCCGTGGCGTTTGCTCAGTTTGCTGCCGTCTTCGCCGTTTATCATCGCGACGTGATAAAATTTCGGCGCCTTAAAGCCCAGTGCATCGTATAGCACGATTTGTTTTGGGGTATTTGAGAGGTGATCGTCGCCGCGGATGACGTCGGTTACGCCCATTAGCGCGTCGTCTATCACGACCGTGAAGTTATACGTCGGAGTGCCATCAGAGCGCGCGATGATAAAATCATCCAGGATATCCTCGACTCTAAATTTGACCTCGCCTTTTATGCCGTCGTCGATCACGATCTCGCCGCTTAGAGGCGCCTTGATACGGATGACGGGCTCCACTCCCGCGGGCGGGGTGCCCGTAAATTCGCGGTAGCGATTGTCGTATTTAGGCCTCTCTTTTCTCGCTTCTTGCTCGGCGCGCAGAGTGTCTAGCTCGTCCTTGCTCATGTAGCATTTGTAGGCTTTCCCTTCGGCTAGCAGCTTTTGTACATACTCTTTATATACGTCAAATCTACGCGACTGATACGTCACTTCGCCGTCGTGATCCAGCCCGCACCAGGCAAAGGCCTCTTTTATCGCTTGCGTGGCCTCCTCGGAGTTACGTTTTAGGTCGGTATCTTCGATTCGCAGCAGAAATTTGCCGCCGTTTGCTCTAGCGTATAAGTAGTTATAAAGCGCCGTCCTAAGCCCGCCGATGTGCAAATATCCGGTCGGAGAGGGGGCAAATCTAGTTACTATTTGTGAATTTTGCATTAAATTTTACCTTTATAGCTTGCGCTTAAATTTAAAATGTTATAATGCTCAAATTATATTTACTTTAGACTTAAACAAAGGTTTTATATGTTAAAAAAGATCTCATTCGCCGCGTTTTTTCTCAGTTTTTGTATGGCTAACGCGAGCCAGATCTCAAACGGCATCGCCGTCATCATCGAAAACGAACCCATCACCGTAAACGAAGTGCGCAAAGCCGCCGCGCAGCTGCAAACAAGCGAAGCTAACGCGCTAAATTTACTGATCCGCGATAGGCTCGAAACCGCACAGATCAAAAACCTAAAAATCGAAGCCAGCGACTACGAGCTAAATCAAAGGCTACAAAAGATCGCAAGCGAGAGCGGTATGAGCGCCTCAGATTTACGCTCGGCCGTGCTATCAAAGGGCGGCGACTACGCGCAGTTTAAAGACGACGTCGCAAAGACTATAAAACAAGAAAAGCTATATCAAAGCATATTTGCCGACGCTAAAATCAACATCTCAGAAAACACCGCGAGAGCGTATTTCGAGCAAAATCGCGATCTTTTCGCGCACTTTACCGACGTGAGCGTGACTAGATACGTGGCGCCTTCGATGCAGCTTTTAGAGGCCGCCAAACACAGCTCCCCGATGAACACAAACCACAGCGTGCACATGGACGTGCTAGATCTAAAAAGCGAACAGATCCCGCCTCAACTACGAACGATATTTCAGCAGACCCCGGACGGCACTTTCACGCAGATTTTCCAGACTCCAGAGGGCTTTGAGATGTTTTACGTAGCGTCTAAAAAGGGGCAAACGATGCCTGAATTTGACGAGGTCAGAGACGAAGCGATGAACGCGCTTTATAAACTCGAGCAAGACCGCGTCATCGGCGAATACTTCAACAAACTCCGCGCCAAAGCTAACGTCAAATATCTGCGCTAAACTCAAATTTTTAAGCCGATTTG
This sequence comes from uncultured Campylobacter sp., assembly GCA_963525055.1. Lineage (GTDB taxonomy): Bacteria > Campylobacterota > Campylobacteria > Campylobacterales > Campylobacteraceae > Campylobacter_A. The sequence continues at coordinate 3,108 of CAURKE010000073.1, forward strand.
ATTCGGCTTAAATTCTTTTATTTTCGGTCAAATTTGACCGATTTTTCTTTAAATTTAGCTGCTTGTCCGCCAAACCCGCACCTTCACGGCGTAAAATTTGTTAAAATTCGCTCTAAACGTAAAATTCCAAAAGAGGCAAAATTTGAACATAAACGAAGCGATAGAGGCAACCGCAAAAAAGCAAAAAGAGTGCAGGCTCGCATTTGCAAAGTATCTGTTTTTAGGGGTTTTATTTATAGTTATCTTGCCCGTGGGCGGTGCATTCGCCGCAAAGTATCTCTTGGATAGCGACCTTGCTTCGCTATTTTTCATCATTATCTATATTCCATTTTTTCTCGTCGCGCTAATGGCTAACGCAAGCCGAGTGATCGACGAGCTGGGGGATTACGAAGCGTTTTACAAAGACGTTTTCGTCCGCGTCGCCATCCGCGAAGCTGGTCCAAATTTTAACTACGATCCAAATGCCGGCATCAGCCGTAAAGAATTTCGCAAAATCGGCATTTATTCGCCTGACGAGTTTCGCGCCGAAGACCTAATTAGCGGAACGTATAATGGCGTCAAATTTAGCCTCAGCGAAGCGATCGATATCCCAAACGACGCGAAGCTAAATTTAGGCGACTCGGCGGCGCTAAATTTGCTATCCGCAATAATTTTTGCGTGGGAGACGATGAAGGATATGCAGGCCTTTAGCGGTTCGGTTTTAGTCTGCGAGTTTTACAAGAAATTTAACGGTCAAACGATAGTGGCGAGCCGCACGCTAAACACCAGATTTTTAGGCGAAAAAGAGCAGATGGACGATACTCTTTTTAACGATGAATTTAGAGTTTTTACAGACGATAAAGTAGAGGCACGGTATCTTTTGACTCATGTATTTATGGCGTGCTTGAGAGAGTTAAAGATAAAATTTGCAGGAGAGATGGGCGTGAGCGCGGCGTTTATGGACGATAAATTTTACCTATTTTTAAACGGAGCGGAAAATAAATTTGAGACGACACTCTTTTCGCTACCGCCGAGCTTAGAGGACGCCGCACAGATCAAAAAAGAAATTCCAGAACTTTTATCTATCATAGACGAATTAAATTTGAGCCTTGATATTTTTAAGTGAGGGCAAATTTGACGGCTTAGCAGGCGGTTTTTGCAACTAAATTAGCGTTTTTGCAGTGCGGGTTTTGCCGATAAATTTAGACATAAATTTACGGTTCAAAGCCTCGCGCGCATAAATCAAATTTCACTTTTTCACGCTAAATTTATCGTAAAATTGACCGAGTTTCGAGCGTTTTTTACGGGCTTGCAGCTCTTTTAGGAAGTTTTTGTTGCCCCTTTGTACGGCGGCGGCGAACTGAAACGAAGTGATCTTATACTCGCCCGAAACCCTAAATATCTCAAAAATCTGACGCCCAAATATCTCCCACGGCTCGACGCCTGGCGCGGTGTAAACCATGTGTGCGTGGCACTCGGCGCTGATGCCCTCCTGCGCGGGCAATAGCTCAAAGTTGCTAAGCGAAGTGTAGGTCTGCGCCTCCTCGAGCAGCTGCTGCCACGACGTCACGAACTCGTCCGCGCTAACGAGCGCGCCGCGCATGCCGTTTAGGCTCGAGTGATCGACGAATACGACGTCGGCGAAGCACTCGCGCACGCGCTGGGTTTGCTTGCGATCGGCGGCGTTGATCATTTTTATGATGAGCTCCTCGGCGATCTCTTTTGGATTCATCTTGCGTCCTTTGATTATTTTTGTATATTTTAGCGATTTTAGGCTAAATTTGAAGCATGGATGCAGACCGTAAAATAAAGAAAATTTGAGGATTTTGCACGGCGGGCGGTAACTTAAATTTGATCAAATGCAGGTAAATTTGACCAGCCTTTGCCCTCAAACGCCGATCTAAATTTGATAAATTTGACCGCCCGAAGCGATCAAATTTAAGATAAAATTTACAGGATAAATCCGCTACCGATAACCAGCTCGCCTCTGTAAAATACCGCGAGCTGTCCGCTAGCCACGCCAAACGCGCTCTGTTTTAGCTCGA
>CAURKE010000074.1:0-5074 GCA_963525055.1 uncultured Campylobacter sp.
TACTATTTACTCTCTTGTTTTATATTCTGTATTCTTTGGTTTGTTTATCTTGTAATCTGTTGTATATTTTTATAAATTTGTTTTTAGTTTTAACTGATTTTTTGTATCTCTATCTTGGCTTTATAATTTGTTTTTGGCTTTAGAAAATTGTGTTTAGCTCTATACTTTTGGCCATGTCTTATTGGTTGTTTGGTGTTTTTTTAAATGTTTTAAAATGCGTATCACATGAATCTATTTTTGTTTTTATGTCTTATGAAATGTGAAATGTGTTTGGGTTTGGGTGGATTGCATTGTCTGGGATTTTATTAAGAAACTATAATTAATAGCTCAAACCGTTATCTTATTTTTGTTTAGCATTTTTGCCTTTATTCCATAGAGAGTTTTTAGTGTAGTTGGCTGAGTATCCAACTTGGGTGTGTTAAGCTAGGTTTTATGCTTTTTAGACTCAAGATAAGTTAAAAACTTTTAAAGGAATTTTTCTCAAAGAGTGTGCAAGCACAAGAACTATGATTTTGTAGATGAAAACAAGTATATCTACCGTTCGCGATTTTCTGAGAAGAAATTTAGATAAATTATCAAGTATTTTGCCGAAGATATATAGAAGTAAAAAATAAGTAAATCTTGCGGTGAGATTTCCAAGCCCGCCTAGCAGCTTTGCTTTGAGATTGGAAAAGCCACTTTTACTTCGCTTCGCTCGTTACTCCAATCGGAATGGTATGCTTAAAATGGGCGGCAAAGTTTATACCAAATAGTCATGAGCTGCTCTGTTAGTGAACTAATACCGATACTGTAGAAGTTTCTCAATTTGCTTATTTTATTGACTCTTTTTCTGAGACTTTGGTAAATTATGCTATTTTATGACTTCTATATCAGATAAAAAATGTTATAAAATTTCTCTAAAATTTAGCTTAGAAATTCTTGAATGGATTACACACTTAGTTCTTATGTTTTTCATAGCAACTTAATATTTCTTATGTTTAAATTATGTTTCGTTAAGTCTAATTTAATATTGTATATGAGTGATTGAGAGTTAATTCTTTTTTTGCTTGCTTTTAGAATTTGAGTTTATGATTTTTTTTCTCTTTATTTTCGGCTGGCAGCGTAGCTTGCTCCGGCGCGGTCAAATTTTCATCGGGCTTTAAAAATCCCTCTTCTACCATTAGCTCTACGGCTGCTCTAAAGGTCGGTAGCGCGCTTTGGGCTCCGAAATAATAATAGGGCTTCTTCGGTTCCCTAGCTAAAACCCCGATCGTATAGCTATTGCCCTGCGAGTCATTGACAAATCCGAAAAACGAGCCATTGTAGGTATTTGCGTAGCCCCCGGTCGTGGCTATGTGTGCGGTACCTGTTTTTCCGCCGATTTCTAGACCTTCCACCTTTGCTCTTTTGCCGGTGCCGATCTCGACGGTTTTTATCAGGATGCGCTTCATTCTTTCGGCTGCTTCTTGGCTTATGGCTTCGACTGGCTTTGGGTCGTTTACGACGAAAAATTTGCCGTCTTTATAGAGCGAGTCCACGACTTTTGGCGTCACCATTACGCCTTTATTATTAAATACGTTATACGCCTTTAGAAGCTGGATAAAAGTCGCTTGCAAGCCGTATCCGTAGCTGATCGTGGCCTTGTAAATTTGCGAATTTAGCTTGGCTACCGGCGGCATATTTCCGATCTGTTCGTATGGCATATCGATGCCTGTTTTTTGCGTGAAGCCGAAATTTAGAAGCCCTGAATAAATTTGGGAACCGTCTAGGCGCTGGGCGATCTGTATCATGCCGATATTTGAGCTATATACGATGATGTCTTCGGCTGTAAGGAATGGCTCTGGATGCGTGTCTTTTATCGTGCGTTTTCCTAGTTGGTAGACGCCATTGTAGGTGTTTATGCGCTCGAGCGGATTGATTTTATCGTTTGCTAAAAGAAGGGCGAAAATAAACGGTTTAAAGACCGAGCCAACCTCGTATGCGTACTCGGTTGCCGAGGAGTTGAGCGATTTATAGTCTTGTTTTCTGATGTTTGAGGGGCTATATCTAGATGTGCTGGCAAGCGCTAGCAGACCGCCAGTTTTTGAGTCCATGACGCCTACGATTATCTCTTTTGCATTTAGAAATTCTTTTTTTTCGTCGATGATCTGCTCTAGTCTGGTTTGCAGTTTAAGCGAGGCGTTTAGTATGATATCGTATCCGTCCACGCGGTTGGCCAAATTTGAATCGCTGGTTAAGATAATGTTATTTCCGATGTCTTTCGGGCCTAGCAGTTTTGCGTCTTGGATCGAGGAGATGTAGTATTCGTAGGCTTTCTCTACTCCTTTTACGCCCTCGGTTTTGGTGATGCCGTCTTTTTCGACTTTTTTTACGTAGCCTATCATCGGAGTGAGCGCGTCGGCAGCGACATATTGCCTACTTTCTCCGCTTTCTATTATGCTCATATTACGTAGTATCGCGGCCCCGGTATTCGGGTCTTCGTACGGGATAAAGATTTTTTTTCTATACAGCTTTTTTGACAGCTCCTGCAGATACGCCGCGCCCTTGGCGTCGATCTTATATGATAGCGTAACGGCGCCTTTTTGGCTGTTGATGATTTTGGTTACGCGCTTGATATCGTCGCCGCTATATATGCAGTAAAGCTTGATAAATAAATCTTTTTTATCGGGATCGATATTTCTAGTATCTATTATCACTTTGTAGAGCTTTTGGCTGCCGGTGATACTAAATCCGTCCTTTGTGATAATGTTGCCGCGTAGGGCCGTGTTTATGTCACTGGTTTCCAGTTTTGGCAGGCGTCTTTCGATATTTGCTCGGTAAAAGATAACTGCCAAAAATATGGAGATAAAAAATAGAATAAACGCAAATAAAGCGATTGTTTTTGATTTTCGCTGATTCAAGGCTTAAATTTGCGTTCTTGAAATTTCTTTGTATGCGCTTAGAGCCTTATTGCGGATCTCTAGCATAAGCTTCATCGACGTGTCGGCCTTGCCGATAGCGATAGCTGCTTGATGCAGGTCTTTTACCTCGCCCGTTGCTAGGTCGGCGATGGCTTTGTCTGCGTTGATTTGTATCTCGTTTAGCTCTTTTAACGAGCTATCTAGCACGTCGCCGAAATTTAACTCCCCTTTTTGGTTTTGCAGAGTCTTTGCTTCTTTTTTTTCAAACGGTGAAGCGACCGAGCCGATTTTATCTATATTCGTCATAAAATTTAACCTTGTAATAATTCTAACGCGCTTTGAGCGATCGTTTTAGCCGACTGAAACGCCGAAACGTTTGCCTGATAGGCGCGCGTGGCTTCGATCAAGTCCGCCATTTCGATGACGGGATTGATATTTGGGTACGCTACGTATCCCCTCGCGTCGGCGTCGGGGTGAGACGGATCGTATTTTAGCTTAAAATCCTTGTCGTCGCGCACTATCTTGTCAACTACGACGCTCATTATAGCAGGTTTTGCATCTTTTGTATAGAATTTATCGTCTAGCGGATTTTCGTATTCGAGCAAGTTATGTTTTTTCGCCACTTCGTCGTTTAGCACGCTGTCAAAATCAACCGCCTTAAATATCACCTCGCGGCGTCTATACGGACCGCCTTCCGCCGTTCGTACGGTGTTTGCGTTGGCGATATTGGAGCTAATGACGTTCATTCTAAAGCGCTGGGCGCTTAGTCCGTATCCGCTGACATCAAAGTCGCTTAAATAATTACTCATAATTTATCCTTAAATTTTGCTACTAGCGTCGATCACGTTTTTAAATATCTGGCCGCTTTGTCTCATGGCGCGGTCAAGCGCGGTTACCATTATCGCGTTTTTACTAAGCTCCGTCGTTTCGACGTCTAGATCGACTGTGTTTGCGTCGTTTCGCGCCATGTGTCCATCGCGCAGAAATATCGTCGCACCGTTTGATACAGGGAAATCCACGCGAGGAAAGTGTGCGCCGTCTGTTTGCGCGAGTTTTAAAATTTTATTTTCGTCTTTGCCGTAGATTTCTTGCGCCGTTTGCGACAAAGCCGCTTCAAACGCGATGTCGCGGGCTTTGTAAAAAGGCGTGTCGATGTTTGCTATGTTGCTAGAAATCATTTGCTGGCGTAAATTTCTGCTTGCCAGCGCGCTTTCTACGAGCGGTTTTGATTTTGAGGTTTGGATACCTGCGAACATTTTCTTGCCTTTTTCTCTAAATTTTACGAGATAATAAGCAAAAGACGTTCCAAATTTAGGGTAAATTTTTAAATTCGATAAACCCGCTAGGCTGATTTTTTAGTTCGTTAAATTTGTCTAAAAACTCACTTCGTTTCATAGCTTTTGCGCCCATAAATTTTAGATGATCGTTCATAACCTGGCAGTCGATGAGAAAATCAAACGGCTCTAAAGCGCGGCAAAGCGCTATGAGAGCGACTTTTGACGTGCCCGTTTTTAGACTGATCATGCTTTCGCCGCAAAAGACCTTGCCGAAAATTTGCCCGTAAAGCCCACCGGCTAGCTCGCCGTCCTCGTAAACCTCCACGCTGTGCGATATGCCTAGGCGGTGCAAATTTACGTATGCGCGCACGATATCTTCGCTTAGCCACGTGGGCCCCTTTTTTTCGCGCTCGCTTTTGCAGATTTTTAGAAAATTTTCAAAGTCGTAGTCAAACCGTACTTCAAATTTTTTAAGCGCGGATTTTATGCTTTGTTGTACGCGCACTTCGCTTGGAGCTAGCACTGCGCGCGGATCGGGCGACCACCAGTATATGGGCTCGCCGGGTAAAAACCACGGAAAAATACCTTTATCGTAAGCTTGCAAAAGAGCCTGCGCGCTTAGATCGCCGCCGACGGCTAGAGGGGAGTTTGCGGGGGCGTTTGCGGGGTCGGGAAAGTTATAGATTTTTTGCAAATTTGACCCCGCGACCGCTTATTTTAGGGCTTCAAATTTAAACGCCAGCTCGCCGTTTTTTAGCGTGATATTTGCGACGCCGCCGTTTTTTAGCGCACCGAAAAGTATCTCGTCGCTAAGCTTGGTTGAAATCTCGTCTTGGACCAGGCGTTTTAGATTTCGCGCGCCGAATTCCTTGCTATAGCCCTTTTGCCAGAGGTATTTTTTGGCTTCGGCGGAGGCTT
>CAURKE010000075.1:0-5015 GCA_963525055.1 uncultured Campylobacter sp.
GCGACGACTCGGCCATCATAGCGATAATAGATCAAATTTTAAGCGCGAACGCCGATAAGGTAGCCGAGTATAAGAGCGGCAAGGATAAGCTTTTTGGATTTTTTGTCGGTCAAACGATGAAAGAGGGTAAAGGCGCGTTTAATCCCGCAAAAGTAAATGAGCTTTTAAAAGAAAAATTAGGATAAATTTGGCTTGCGCTGTTATTTGGCGGCGCGGTCAAATTTAATCCGTTTAATTTTCACAAAAGTAAGTTTTGTCTTGCGAGCGGGCCGGTCAAATTTAGCTAAAATAAACGTAAATCACAAAAAAAGAGAAAAAATGAAAATAGCCATCATCGGAGCGGGGAAGTGGGGTAGCGCGCTTTTTCATGCGCTTTCGCAAAGAAACGACTGCGTTATCACCTCGCGCAGGCAGCTTGAGGGTTCGCATTTCGTGAGCCTAGACGAGGCGTTAAAGCGTGATCTGCTGGTTGTCGCTATACCTTCGCAGTCCGTTAGCGGCTGGCTAAAAGAGCATTTTAAAAACTACGGGCAGAAAATTTTAGTCGCCTCAAAAGGTATCGAAACCTCGAGTTTGCGATTTTTAGATGAAATTTATGAACAGCACGTTAGCGCGGCAAATTTAGCCTTTTTATCGGGCCCGAGCTTTGCTAAAGAGATACATAACGACCTTCCGTGCGCGCTCGTGATAAACTCTAAAAACGAAACCCTTGCCCGCGAAATCTCAGAGCTTTTCCCACAAAATATCAAAGCCTACGCTAGCAGCGACGTTATCGGAGCAGAGATCGCAGGCGCATACAAAAACGTCATCGCTATCGCAGGCGGTATCTGCGACGGGCTCGGGCTTGGCAACAGCGCTCGCGCCAGTCTCATCTCGCGCGGACTCGTGGAGATGGCGAGGTTTGGCGAGTATTTCGGCGCGCAGCATCAGACGTTTTTGGGTCTTAGCGGCGCGGGTGATCTATTTCTCACGGCTTCATCGGTACTCTCGCGCAACTACCGCGTAGGCTTGGGACTTGCCAAAAACGAGAGCCTCAATAAAATCCTAAACGATCTAGGCGAGGTCGCCGAGGGCGTGGATACATCATACGCGATAGAAAAGATCGCCGCCGGTAAGGGCATCTATACGCCTATCGTAAACGAGGTCGCGGCGATGTTGCGCGGAAAAGATGTGCAGGAAAGTCTAAGAGATCTACTAAGTAAAAAATAAAATTTGGCTAAAACGCGTATTTTGAAGCGGAGGTAAATTTAGTTTATAAGGTCGTTATTTGCCTACTTTGTGCTTAAATTAAAATTTTAAAAACTCCAATCCTGAACGAATTTTATTCGTAAATTTTAAAAAAGTTAAATTTGACACGATGCTTGCCTGCTTTATTTATGTCTTTTTTAGCTAGTAAAGCAAAAATCAAAACAATAATATCCATACCGTCCAAACATAAATATCAACCAAGCAAGAGCATCGCCAAGGCCTCCAAGATCAAATTTGCGTTAAAAATTTTCCTTAACAGTTGTTTGGTCATTTTTAAGCATTTTTTTGTTTGTAACAAATTTATAGATTTCAAATTTTGTCACTTTAGCCCGCCCGACCGTCCAAACCGCGCCAAGAGTCCTTAAATTTATCTAAAATAGTGTAAAATCCGCAAAAACAAAAAAGGAAAAAAATGAAAAAATTTATCGCCGCGCTTTTTTCGGCGCTATTTTTGGCGGGTTTGCCGACTGCGCTAAATGCTGCCGATGTGCAAGCGCAAGAAAAACCGACGCTTCGCAAAATGATAGCCCAAATGATAATGGTCAGCTTCAACGGCTCTGATCCCAAAACTGCCAAAGAAGCCGTCTCGGAGGCCAAATATCAGCGTTTTGGCGGCGTGATGCTGCTCGGTAAAAATATCTCGGACAAAAAGAACCTCAAGGCGCTAACAAGCGCATTTAAAGAGGCGCAAAAAGGCATTTTTATCGGTATCGACGAGGAGGGCGGACAGATCACGAGATTTAAAGACAAAAGCGGGTTTGAGACCTTTATCTCGGCGCAAAAAGTAGCAAAAACTCTCGATCTAGCCGCTGCGGGCGAGCTTTACGCTAAGATGGCACAGCAGCTAAAAGATGTCGGCGTAAACGTAAATTTCGCCCCTGTAGCCGACGTGCTAAATTCAAAATCCACGATCATCGGCTCGCGCGGCAGGGCATTTAGCGCCGATATAGACGAGGTTTCGCTCTATGCGAGCGAGTTTATGAAGGCCTCGCAGGCTCGCGGCGTGATAGCGGCGATGAAGCACTTCCCGGGACACGGTAACGTCGAGGCCGACAGTCACACCGCCAAGGTCGTGATCGAAAAATTCGATTACACCGAGCTTAAGCCGTATTTTGATGCAGTTCGCAAAAACGAAGCCAAGATGATAATGGTCGGCCACATCTACCTCATGCAGCGCGACTCCGAGCTGCCGGCCTCGCTTTCGCCGGCGATCATCGACGGCTTGCTGCGCGGCGAGCTCAAATTTGACGGCGTAGTCATCAGCGACGACATGCTCATGGGCGGGCTAAAGGACTTTACGTTGCAAGAAAAGGTGATAAACTTTATCAACGCAGGCGGCGACGTGATGCTCTTTAGTGACTACAAGATAGACGGGCGCAGGACTGCAGAGCTAGTCACGCAGCTAGTCGTGGACGCGGTGGGCGCTAAGCAGATACCAAAAGAGCGTATCGAGGAATCCTACGAGCGGATAATGAAGCTAAAAGGTAGCTTAAAATAGGTTGCTTGAAGGGCAAATTTGGGCCTTTTGTGCAGATTTGCTTGCGATCGGCTCGTCTATACGGTAAATAAAATTTTTGCTTTTTAAAGAAAAATCGGAGCTAAATTCGGCTTTGTTTTGACGGCTAGCTCATTTGTGACTATAAATTTCTTGCCGATGTGAAGTTTGAAGTTGGATTTGTGATTGCGAAATGCAGTGATTAGGGCAAAATTTGACTTATTTTTGACGTGAGTTTGGCTTTTGTTTTTGCAGTTTTTTGTAAATTCGGCAGTCAAATTTGATGCGAAATTTAAATACAAGCCTTGCAAATGGGCGCTTAGAGTTGCGCATCAAATTTGAACTCGAATTTCGCCCCAAATTTTATCTCAAAACCGCTCCGCCAAAATATAAATTTACCTCGTTTTATCAAATTTGACATTGCATTACCCGCACCGCTTTGACGCAAATCGCGGTTTTAAAACCGACTGAAGTGTCTTGGCAAGAAAAATCAAATTTAATTAAATTTACGCCAAACAAGTCGGCTCTCAAAAATCAGATTTAAATTTATCATTATTCGGCTCAAATTTAAGCTTTTAAAATTAATCTTGATGTATAATTTATCTTTAAGAAAAAATAATAAAAATTCCAAATTTAAGGAGCGAAAATGGACGAGGTAGCAGCAAAAGTCGAAGCGCTAAAAGACGAAATGGTGAAAAATAGGCGGTTTTTTCACTCGCATCCCGAGACCGGATTTTTCACGTTTTTTACGACGGCAAAGATCGCTAGCGAGCTAAAAAAGCTCGGCTACAGCCTAAAAATGGGACGCGAGATAATGAAGCCGGAAGCCAGAGCGGGTCTTGGTAGCAAAAAAGATAAAGAAAAATATCTCGAGCGAGCAAAAAGCCTGCTAAGCGCCGACGAGCGCGAGTTTTTACCCGTGATGGAGGATGGACTAACCGGCGTGGTGGCTGAGCTTGATACGGGTAGACCGGGCAAGACGCTTGCGTTTAGATTTGACATTGACGGCGTGGACGTAACCGAGAGTAAGGATGAGGCGCATAGGCCGTTTAAAGAGGGCTTTAGAGCCGATATAGACGGCATCACGCACGCCTGTGGGCACGACGGACACATCACGATCGGCCTAGCTATGGCTAAGCTCATCGCGCAAAATTCGGATGATTTTAAGGGCAAATTTAGATTTATATTTCAAACCGCCGAGGAGGGCACGAGAGGCGCCGTGCCGATGGAACAAGCAGGCGTGCTAGATGGCGTGGACTACTTGCTAGGCGGTCACATCGGCTTTCAGGCAAAGACTAGCGGCGGCATCATCTGCGGTACGAACAAGCTTCTTGCGACGTCGAAATTTGATGTAAATTTCACGGGTAGATCGGCTCACGCGGCGGGTGCTCCGCAAGAAGGCGCAAACGCTCTGTTAGCCGCAGCCCAGACGGCTCTAGCCATGCACGGTATCACGCGACATTCCGACGGTGTCACGCGCATAAACGTGGGCGTTTTGCGAGCGGGCGAGGGGCGAAACGTCATCGCGCCAAACGGCTACATCGCCTGCGAAACGCGCGGCGAAACGACCGAGCTAAATGAATTTATGTTTCAAAAATGCATGGACATCGTCGCAGGCGTCGCGCAGATGTACGGCGTGCAGTATGACGTGAAGCTAACCGGCGGCACGAGCGGGGGTGATAGCAGCGAGGAGATCACCGATATCTACGAGCGCGCCGCGCGCCAGTCGCCTTTTATCAAGGACGAACTCATCGTGCGGGATCTAAATTTCGGCGCTTGCGAGGACTTCGCGCATTTTATGCACGCCGTGCAAAAAGCAGGCGGCAAGAGCGGCTATCTAATGATCGGTACCAAGCTCGCCGCAGGGCATCACAACGGCGCGTTTGACTTTGACGAGAGCGCGCTACTATCGGGCACGGACGTGTTTTTGCGCTCGGCGTACGCGATAAACGGCAAGGACGCGTGAGGCTAAATTTGAACCGAATTTGACGAATTTGCGTTGCTTGCGCTCGGCTTGATCGGTTTTTTATCATCGATTGAGCCGGCGCGCGGCGTAGATTTGTCTGTTTCGACTTCTAAATTTTGATAAATTCGGCGGTTAAATTTGCTCGACAGTCGGTCGTAAATTTAAGTAAACAAAAAGCCGTTTGGATTATAAATTTGACGTAAAATTCGATTTATACAGAGTACGATTTGCTTAAATTTGCCGATATCAACACCGCAAATTTTAAACTGATTTAAATTTATTTGCTCTCTTTTTCCAGGTAGAAAA
>CAURKE010000076.1:0-4964 GCA_963525055.1 uncultured Campylobacter sp.
TTCTTTAGGCGCGATAGACTTTAGATAAGCGACTATATCGGCGATCTCGGCATTTGGATCTTCTCCGCCTGCTCCGAAAAAGGCCGGCATAGGATAAGGCTTTTCGTCGTTAAATTTGTGCGTTAGCTTTAGCGCTTTAGTCGGGTCTTTTATAAGGGCTGCCAAGAAATGCTCGTCGTATATCGCTCCCGCGCTGCTAAGATCAGGTGGCACTACGCCGTACGCTTCGCTAAGTTCAGCAGCGCTCATAGCTGTAGGCATACCCGCAGCCTCGACTCCGTGACAGCCTGCGCAGCCAGCATTTGCAAAGGTTTCTGCGCCTTTAGTCGCGTCGCCTTTGGCTAAATTTATAGCCTTTATATCGTTCCAAAACGCAGCGTAGTCTTCGAGAGATTTTTGTGCCTCTTCGAGATCTTTTTGTGCTCCGGCGACTTTTTTCTCGTCATTCAGGGCTTTTGTCGCATCGAGAGCTTTTTGTCTAGCTTCTACCACGGATTTGGCTTGATTTATATCCTCGGTGCCAAAGTCGTAATCGGCCGCGCCGACGTGCGGATGCATGACGTTATGCGCGTAAGGCTCGATACCCCAGTATGTTACGCCGGTTAAAATAACTACGATTATGAAAATTTTTAACTCTCTCATTTTACCGCTCCTTTTTTCTCAAGAGTCGTTATGATAGGTAAAACGACAAAAAGCAGAACAAAAAACGTAATGGTCGAGTAAAATCCTATCCATGAGTTTGAAATACCAAGCGTCACGCCGTCGGCAGGTAGCTTACCGAAGATCGTAAGCACGATCATATCGACCACTAGCAGCCAGAACCATACGAAAAAGCCCTTTCTCTCGTGAGCCGGAGCCACGACGTCGCTTCTGTCGTAAAGCGGCATGAAAAATAGAGCTACGCCTGCGATCGCAAACGCGATAAGGCCGATGTTGTAAGCTTTAAAGCCGAAAATATCGAAGAAAAATCCGCGTAAAATCTCATACTGCCACAAGAAATACCACTCAGGATAGATGTGCGGAGGAGTTTTTAGAGCGTTGCCCGGCTCGAAATTTATCGGATCCATTGCAAAGTTGAAATGGAAACAGACTAAATAGAAAAAGAAAATCATAAAAAAGCCGATGTACATAAAGTCTTTTGCCAAAAATCCCGGCCAAAACGGAATAACTTTAGCATTTTTCTTATCGCCGCTTAGATATTTTTCAGCCTCGATATCAAAGTCTATCTCTTCGCCCGTTTCGTTATTTACGTGCGGGACGCGAAGGGTGTAAAAGTGTATCGCTACGACTGCGATCAGCACGATCGGTAGCAAGCATACGTGAAGCATGAAAAATCTCGTCAAAGTCGGATCGCTAACGGCATAGTCGCCTCTGATCCACTCGACCACCGCATCGCCGATAACCGGGATGCCGCCGAATAAATTCGTGATAACCATCGCCGCCCAGTAGCTCATCTGACCCCAAGGTAGCATATATCCGCTAAAAGCCTCGGCTGAAAATAGAATGAAGAGCAACATACCGCTCACCCAAATCATCTCGCGACCTTTTTTATAAGAGCCGTAGTAGATCGCCGTAAAGGTGTGTATGTAGATGATCAAAAACACGACCGAAGCCGCAACCGCATGTATATGACGCCATAGCCAGCCGTACTCGACCTCTTTCATTATGGTCAAATTTACGCTGTCAAAGGCTAAATTTATGTCCGGTTTGTAGTACATAACTAGCATAAACCCGGTAAAAATAAGCAAAGCAAAAAGCGTCGTGAGTATAACGCCCATCGCCCAGAGGAAATTTATATTTTTCGGTATCCAGTATTCGCTGACGAGTACTTTCATTAGCTTGTTTAAGGCGATCCTCTGATCTAGCCAGTCTAAAACGCCCGTTGATTTTCTGATGTGCATCTTCCCCTCCTTACGCTTGAGCCGCTAGTTTTTCGTATTCGGGGCTGGTTTCACCCAGAACGAGTTTCGTACCGTCTATCTTAAACGGCGGTATGTCTAGCGGTCTAGGAGGAGGGCCGAAGGTATTTACGCCGTCTGCGTCAAATTCGCCTCCGTGACAGGCGCAAACGAAAACTTGTTTGCCGGGTTTCCACTCGGGAATACAGCCAAGATGCGTACAAAGCCCGATCGCGACCATATATCTAGCGCCCTCTACTACGATATCGCGCTTGTCGTTAGGCGCCATCGAAGCATCCTTTTTTAGAACGAATATCGGCTTTTTACGCCACTCGATTTGGCGCATCTCGCCGTCTTTCATCGGGCTAAGATCTACAGTCGTAAATCCGGCCGCCTTTACGCTAGGAAGCGGGTCCCAGGTCTTTTTAACGGCTACGAGAGTCGCTGCGCCGCCGACTGCGGCTACTGCGCCAAACGCTAGACCGATAAAATCTCGTCTTTCTTGTTTTACGGACATTACTTTCCTTTCAACGGTTTTTGAAGAATAATCGAGATTATACTCTTATGAAAATTAAACTTTTATTTTTCTTGTAAATAGTATAAATATTTAAATTATTTTTAAATAATCATTTACTATCTCGTATTTTTAAGGCTTTCGGAGGTAAAATTTGATTGCAAATTTGGCTCGGGCGATTAAATTTAACGGTTTGTAAGTCGGCTAAATTTAAATTCGGTTTTGATTTGTCCGCACCTTAAAATTTACGCCGATCGGCTTCAAATTTACGCCGTCAAATTTGCCGTTTTTGGCGGGCAATGCTTGACTAAATTTGATTTAAAAGGATAATTTGTGCGTATCGCTTCGATCGATCATATCGTTTTGACGGTGGCAAATTTGCAACGGACGCTTGATTTTTACGTGCGCGTGCTGGGTATGCGCGAGATTGATTTTTCAAACGGACGCAAGGCTCTGGCCTTTGGCTCGCAAAAGATAAATTTGCACGTAAAGGGCGAGGAGATTTTGCCAAACGCGCGAAATGCAAACGTCGGAACGGCTGATATTTGCTTGCTTACGGATACGCCGCTTGAGCTAGTTTTAGAGGAGCTAGAGGTTGCCGGCATCGCCGTAGAGCAGGGCATCGTGCCGCGAACCGGAGCACTTGGAGCGATAAAATCTATCTACGTGCGTGACCCGGACGGAAATTTGATAGAGATTAGCAGATACGTTTAAATTTGACTGGTTGTACAGTCGAAGTTCGGTTTAGGATGCGTATTGTAAACTGCAATCTAGACAAAGGGCCAACTGTTGTACAGCTAATATACAAGCAGATAATATATAATTTAGACTAGTAAATTTTTATAAGCTCGTCGTTGTAGGAGTCGTCTTCTAGATTAAAGTATAGAATTTCGAGCTGCATATCTTTTTCATATTCAAATTTCATAGACTCTTGTTTTGCGCCGTCTATCTTTGGGTATATTAGATAAAGTTTTCCGCACTCATATTTTTTGCCGTAAGCGTAGAGCTGATATAGGTCGGCTTGTGAGATATCGTCTCTTGACTTTATGATCTTCCACTTTGTGTCTGCTATAAATTTATCTTTTAAAAATATATCTGGCCTTAGTTTAAAACTCTTTGGATCTTCTATGAGGTGTTTTTCTGAGTGTTGCAAACTAACATCTGCACGCTTTTTCTTAATAAAATTTCCAACATAGCTTTCAAAGAGCGCATTCATATCAAATAGCAAGGCAAAAGCCAGATTGTCGCCCTTGTGTGGTGTAAAAGAGTTGCCAAGCAAAAAGATCTTGCACCATAAAAGTGTCTGTTCGTAGTGTTTTACTTGACGGTTTATAGCGAAGTTCGTAAAGAAATTTTTATAATCACCACATGTAGAAACTTCATCAAATATAAACAAAAGCTCGCGTATTTTTTGCTGATTTTTGCTGGAATTCGACTTCTTGTATAGAAATTTAAGCGTTGTTTTTATGATTTGATTTATCTTTATGTCGCTTAAAAATTCGCTGTATCCTACGTAAAACCGCTCTTTATGGATACTGTTTCTTTTGATCTGCTCGTTTATATTCAGCTTTCCTTTTAGAAATTTCAGGTTATCTTCTAGCGTTATGTAGTCGCTTTTTACCCCCTTTTTTACAAGAGTCTCAAGCTCACACAAAAACATCGAGATAAAAATTTCTAAAAGCGGTAAATTTTGGGTTTTTAAACTGGCTAAATTTGAGCTTTTAAATGGAAAGTTTTTAAGCGTTTTTAGCATTTTTATTAAAACTGCTTTTGATCTTTCGGTATTATTTTTTTCTGCTATTTTTGGCAAAATTTCTATCGTTAAGCCGCTTTTTGTTTGCAAAACTCCGACATAGTTTCTCGCCTGTATAAATTTCCCGCCGCTTCCGCTTACTATCCTTAAAAACGGCGCATTTTCATCGCTATTTTTAAGGATAAAATTTTCTATATCGAAAAAGTCTTTTTTACTTATATCATGCTGATATATTCGCTCAAACTCAGTTAGCATTATCTGGGTTTGCTTCATCTGTACTTTCTTGACTATTTGATGAGTTGTAAATTTTTAGATAGTTTTGCTTGTCGTAAAAAGCCTCTTTATCTATCTCGTATAAGGTTTTATCGTTTACATAGTCGGTACTGTTTTGAAATAAACCACTTGATGGCTTCTTTTCTTTGATAAATTGACTATCCCCCAAAACCAGCCTTATCTTTTCCCAATCGTCGTAAAAATACTCTTGCAGTAACGGTAAAATTTTATTTTTAAAGACATTTGCAAGTGCGCCCATGTCTGTCACGCCCATAAGATAAGCATGCCCTATCGTGTGATCTCTGTCGTAAAGATACTCTATGCGCTCGTTTATGGCTTTTAACATTTCTCCTATATTTATGCCTTCGATATTTATTTCGTTTAGTTCGCCATATTCTGGCATCATCTCTACAAACTCAAACCTTCTTCTAAGCGCCGTATCCATGAGAGCTATACTGCGATCCGCCGTATTCATCGTGCCTATTATGTATAAATTTGACGGCACTCCAAATTTCTCTTTTGAGTA
>CAURKE010000077.1:0-4886 GCA_963525055.1 uncultured Campylobacter sp.
AAAACGCCTTTATGTTTTTTACTTTTCTATTTTCGCTCGTCGAAAGCTTCCTTATATTTCTTAACACTCTTTTCTAAAAAATCATTTTCGTCTTCAAGCTCTTTTACTCGTCTTTTTAGTTCGCGCATCTCCATTTCGGCTTTTTTGTTTTCTTTGACGTATACGAGCCTTTCTATCCTTGCCTTTTCGTATTCTTCGGATAGTTTTCGGCTTTCGTTTTTAAACCTAATGCAATCGAGCTTGGCTTGTTTGAAGGCGTCATCACTAGCTTTTTGTTCTAGCTCCTCAGCTATCTCTTTGTAGTGGGCGGTTTCTATTTTTTGTTCAAAAAGCTTTTCGTGTTCGTTTGCGAGTTCTATTTGATATTTTTCTTCATAAATTCGCATAAGTTCGTTTCTCATCAGGTTGAAGGCTTTGATATACTCTATCTTCCAAAGCATAGCCTTTTCGCCCGTAAAACCCATAACCAAAAGAGCGAAACCGTCCTTAGTCATCCGATACATAGGAAGCTTACGGCCAATAGGATCCACATATTCGCTTAATATAAAATTTTTCTTAAAAAATTCATCTGTCTCGGCGGAGCCATTGAGCTCAAAATTGAGCTCAATGACCTTAAATTTTTCTAAATCTCTTAAAACGTTCTTGTGTTCTTTCTCAAAAACTTCGGCTACCTGTAAAGAAGTGGTAAAAATCTCATTTTCTACTACTTCCAACTTTACTTCTACGCTGTTTACTACTAAATTTTTCATCGATTTTCCTTTGTAAATTTGATTTAAAATCCCTAAAATAGGGCGTTAGATCATTGAGCTCAAAATTGAGCCCGTTAAAAACTAGGGCGGATAAACGGGGTATATGGTTGGAGTAGTTGGGATTAATTGCATTTGCTTACCTTTTTGCAGTGAATTGATAAGCAAATGATTACATATATTTACTTAAAAGATACTTAATGATAACTATATGCTTACTAAAAAGCAAGCAAAAGATATTTTTTTAATCTTTTCTATCGGTTTTTATGTCGTTGATGATTAAATTTATAATGTATTGAGTGGTGTTAATGCCCAATTCATCGGCCTTTTTATCTAACGTTTCTTTGAGTTTGGCGCTCATAGTAAGCATTACGCGCTGCGCTTGTTCTTTTTCTTCGGCCATATCAGCTCCTTTGGATAAATTTTATCCCGACATTATAGCCAAATACCCTTATAAAGGCGTTTTAACAATGATAAGTTAAAGATCGCGCGGGGCTTGGCTCGCGTGACTCACAATCCTCAAAAAACCGTGAGCCACCCCAACCCCCTAAAATATGCAATTCTATAAACTCTCTGGCTCATAAGTTTAAACAACTTGAGCCATCAGTTAAACACGATTTTATCGATGTTTAATAGCTTAAGAATTCTCTTTGGCTCACCATTTTTTTATATATAGGTTCTGAAAAAAAATTTTGAAAAACAAAAAACGATTTCAAACCGATATAGGGGCAAAAATGGCGAGATTGTGAGCCAACAGCACGCCAAGCCCCAAAAATACAGCTTTTCGTTGGCTCAAGAAAAATAAAAATCGTGAGCCAGAAGTGAGCCACCCAGATGTAAAACATCTATCAAACGCCCTAAAATAGGACGCTTTGTAGATATTTTTAGTTAAAATCATCGTGAGCCACAAAGAAAGATTAGTTTTCATCGGATTTAGCTCCGCCTGCTTGATAATAGCTCATTTGATTTATTATAATTTCGCCGCCATTTTCTATCTTTATACTGTCAAAGTCGAGATTGTCGCTGCTAACCCTAAAACCGAAAAAGCATCTAGGCCTTTCGCCTACGCCGGCGTAATTTACCGGCATTCGTTTTTGGCCGTAAGAGCAGCCGATACCCGCAAGCGTAAGCTCGTCGCGTAGAGCCTGGGCGAAGTTTTTTTGTGCTATAGGCTTGCCGCCTTTGTCGTTCATGTATGCTAGATAAATTTTATAAAGCGGTACCGACGGCACGAAATAGTTCGCGTCCGCAATGATCGCGTCTTTGACAAAAGTGCGAAGCGGATTTACGCTATCTTTATACTCTTCGAGTTCCGTTTGCATGCGTTTAGAGCGTGTAAATTTGTTTTGTTTAATGAGGCGTTTTAAGCCATCGAGTGCCATGTTAAAAATGCCAGCTAACTCGTCACTGAAGCGATCGCTAAGGCCGCGTATTTTTTGATTATCTTTTACCTCTTTATCAAATACTATAAGCAGCATGCGCCTAAATACGCCGTTATCGATGCCGCTTTTTGGCTTTTCGTTACCGGCAAACGCAAGCTTAGGTTTTTCGCTAGGAAGCAGCGAATAAGGCTCTTCGTTTTTCGGGTTTATAGTGATCGCGTCTTTGGTGCTAACGATAGCTTTTAGATTTGCTAGTTGGCCTTTATCTGTACCGTTTTTGTCGATCTCGGAGCCGATATTTAAGAGCTTATTCGTAAGCGCGCAAAGCTGGTGTCCTTCAAACTGCTGAAGCTGAAGGGATGAGACGTTATCCTCGCCGAAAAAGTTTCTGATGGTGTCTAGGATTACGCTCTTGCCGTTCGCGCCGCTTTTGCCGTAGAGGAATAAGAAGCTTTCAAATTCGTGGCTAGGCATAAAGCAGTAGCCGATAAACTCCATAAGCGTTTTTATGTCATCCTCGTCGCTCATGATGTCGCGCAAAAATTTAGTCCACTTCGGGCATTTAGCCGAAGTGTCGTAGTTAAATTTTAAGATATTCGTCGCGGCGTCTTTATAGTCGTGTTTTTCTTTAAAAGTGATGACGCCGTTTTTGCTAATAAAGATCGTACCGTTTAGCAAATTTATAACGCGGCGCGGTTCGTGCGCTTTGATCTCATCCAAATTTAACGACAAACTCGTTAGATCCTCTACGATTTTATTTACGTTTTCGCGGCTTTGCTTTTTCTTATCTACGTATGCCACCGCCATCCAGTGCGTGTGGATAAATTTGGCTAGCGCATTGGTATCGATTTGCATAAAGTGATTACTCGCCCAAACGTGCAAATTCTTTTTATACTCGCCAAGGCGGTAACCTAGTTTTAAAAACGTTTGATTTAGACTTGCTACCATGTCTGTAACGTGTGTTTGATGGTAGTTTGTTCGCATGGTTTTGTTTATCTTAAAGGCATTACCAAAGGCTTTTGAGAAACGCTCAAAATTTTTCTCTTCTTCCTCAGTTAGAAGAAAATTTTTTATATAGGCCTTTTTAAACTCCTCGTATCTCTCACCCATTTTTTTCTCTATCTCTTTCGCAGTGTTTAAGACTTTATCAACATACTTGTCATCAAGTTCGCCTTTTACTGGGAAAATGTTTATGAAGTTGCCTTCACTATCTTGTGCCATGATCTCGGCTTTGATCTGGCGGAATTCTTTAATGGGTAAGTTTTGCTTAAATTTGTCAAGCTTTGCCGAAAGGTTCGGGAAGTATTCACAAATCTCGTCGATGACTAAATTCGTGGGGTCAAAACAACTAAAAGCAACCGCCTCGAGCGGACTAACACCCTGAAATTTAAAGGCGAAGTCGTAAAGATAATCGCTAATATCGTAGCCTTTTGAAAAGTTCTTGCCTATCATATAAAATAGCACGATGCGGATACTTTTGGCCACGTCTTTTAGCTCGTAAAATTTCTTGATAGCGTTTTCGTAGCCCGCCTCGTCGTGATCGAACCAGATAAAAACGTGTTTGCCCCTTAAAAGCTCTTTGTACTCTTCCCAGCTGGCCGTTACGCCGCCTAAAGTGAGGGCGCATACGTCAAAGCACATCAGATTGAGCGCATCTTTTTCGCCCTCGCAAATAACTACCTTATCGCCTTTATAGTCGGCGTAAAAATTTAGCGGAAACGGACTAGCGTGCGCGCCGCTCTCGCCGATCCATTTGCCGGGCATTCGCTCGCTAGTTAGCTCTCCCTTGCTAGCATCGTAGGCGAATTTCTCTCTATATTTTACGTTCACGGGCGTGCCGTCCGCGTCTCTGATGATGATGGCTAGGCTTTTATGCTCGAAGCTATAGCCGATAAGTTCGCGGCTATACGCGTCAAAGCTATCGCTAGGCGTCGGGAATAGGGCCGAAATTTGATCCTTGATCAAATCGTAATTTTTTAACTTATTTTCCACGAGCTGCGGGGCGGTTTTAGCCAACCTAAATTTAAGTTTGGCTTCCTTGTTCGCGCGCTCGGCGGCCTCTTTTTTCATGCGAGCTTCATTTTCGGCTTTGAGTAGAGCCTGGTGCGCCTCGTAGGCTTTCTTTTCCTCTTCTGTCATCTCTTTTGCGTTTATCGCATTTGGGATGCCGAAGTGATCGCAAACTCTTTTGGCCGCTTGAAGCGGCGAAATTTGCTCTTTTAGCTCGACGAATTTCACGATATCGCCGCTAGTATTGCAAGCAAAGCACTTGAAATACGCGCCGCTAGCGTCGGAGTTAATGCCTAGGCTAGGGGTGGCGTTGTTGTGATCGTGAAACGGGCAAAAGGCGTTACCACCTTTAAACTCGATACTATAAACGCTTTGAACAAAATCTTTAAAATCGTGTTTCGATACCGTTTGTTTTATCGTCTGGAAGATACTATCGCCGCTCATTATTCCACATCCGCAAAAAGGTTATTTTCTTTAATAAATTTTTTTAAAATTTCTACGACTTCGCGTGCGAAATCGGGGTTTTTGAAACGAAAACGCCTGAAATAGAAATAAATCGTAAGCTTGCTTTTGCCCGTATGTTTGGCTACGTAAGCCGCTAGCTCGCTTTCGCTGGCGGCGCATTCAAGAGCCTTGTAATACCAATCAGCTACCTCGTCAAAATGCGGGCAAAGGTAGTTTTGTTTGACGAAGAGGGCATGCTCCAAAATCAAAAAACGATCGTGACGATCGTTTTTGCGGTCTAGGT
>CAURKE010000078.1:0-4877 GCA_963525055.1 uncultured Campylobacter sp.
CCGTTGTCAAATAGCGCATCGACGGACTCCTGAAGCATACGCTTTTCGTTTCTGATAATAATCTCAGGCGCGTCAAGCTCCATAAGGCGTTTTAAACGCGCGTTTCTATTTATAACGCGGCGATATAAGTCGTTTACGTCAGAAACCGCAAATTTACCGCCGTCAAGGCTAACGAGCGGACGAAGATCCGGCGGAAGGACCGGCAAATTTGTAATCATCATCCACTCAGGACGGTTACCGGAATTTAAAAAGCTCTCAACGACTTTTAATCTTTTTACAATAGTTTTTTTCTTCGCTTCCGAATTTGTTGCGCTTATCTCGTCTTTTAGGGTATTTAAAAGCTCGACTAAATCGATATTGGCTAGCAAATCGCGGATCACTTCGCCGCCCATTCTAGCTCTAAATCCGCTCTCTTCA
This sequence comes from uncultured Campylobacter sp., assembly GCA_963525055.1. GTDB lineage: Bacteria > Campylobacterota > Campylobacteria > Campylobacterales > Campylobacteraceae > Campylobacter_A. The sequence goes on from CAURKE010000078.1 coordinate 418, forward strand.
AAACGAGAGGCCAAAGAGACATACTGCTCTTCGTTTAAAACGTCGAAAATTTCTACCTTTTTGCTATTTTCGGTATCGTAAAACGCATCGCCTACGCTCTCGACGATATACGCCTCGTAGTAAAGCACGCGCTCAAGGTCTTTCATCTTTATACCAAGCAGCGTTCCTATGCGGCTTGGGAGCGAATTTACGTACCAGATATGCGCTACAGGAGTTACGAGCTCGATGTGGCCCATTCTAGAACGGCGCACCTTTGAGCTAGTTACCTCGACGCCGCATTTTTCGCACTTGATGCCTTTGTAGCGCATTTTTTTATACTTACCGCAAAGGCACTCGTAGTCGCGGATCGGACCGAAAATTTTAGCGCAAAATAGACCGTCGCGCTCAGGTTTTAGCGTGCGGTAGTTTATGGTTTCGGGTTTTTTGACCTCGCCGTGGCTCCATGACTTTATCCTCTCAGGGCTAGCCAAACGAAGCTGAAACGCTTCAAAATCGCGCGGTCTGCGTTCTTCTTTTATCTCAATAGGTTTTAACTCACTCATTATTTTCATCCTCATCGTATATCTCGACATCAAGCGCCAATGATTTTAGCTCATTTGTTAGAACAAAAAATGTCTCAGGAATGCCGGTTTCAGGCACATTTTCGCCTCTTGTTAGGGCTTTATACGCAGACAAGCGTCCTTCGACGTCGTCTGATTTGACCGTTAGCATCTCGCGAAGCGTATGAGCCGCGCCGTATGCCTCAAGCGCCCAAACCTCCATCTCTCCGAATCTTTGTCCGCCAAATAGCGCCTTACCGCCGACTGGCTGCTGAGTAACAAGGCTGTATGGTCCCGTACTTCTAGCGTGGACTTTTTCGTCGACTAGGTGATGAAGCTTTAGCATATACATACATCCGACGTTTACGCGTTCTTTGATCTTTGAGCCCGTGCGTCCGTCGTAAAGCTCGGTCTTACCGTCCATATCGATCTTGGCTAGCTCAAATAGTTTCATCAGCTCATCGACTCTAACGCCCTCAAATATAGGCGTGGCAAATTTGACGCCGTTAGCCCAGTCTCTAGCGTAGTCTAAAAGCATCTCGTCGCTCATTTTACCTAGAGTCTTTTTGGCATCCATAAATTTAGACGCCGAAGCTATCTCGATCATCTTGGCTCGCAGTTCTTTTACCCACTCGCCTTTTTTCTCTTGGAAAATTTGATTTATCTGCTCGCCCAAGCGGTAGCCGACAAGACCCAAGTGGCTTTCTAAAATTTGACCGATATTCATACGGCTAGGAACGCCTAGCGGATTTAACACGATATCGACCGGCTGACCGCTCGGAAGATACGGCATATCGACTTCTGGGACGATGTTTGAAACGATACCCTTATTTCCGTGGCGACCCGCCATCTTATCGCCCACTTTTAGCTTGCGCTTTGTCGCGATATAGACTTTAACGAGCTTAACTACGCCGCTTGGCAAGATGTCGTCTTTTTCTAAAATTTCCATCTTCGCATCATGCTCTTCTTTGAGCTTTTTCTTCTCGTTTTGGAAATGGTTTTTTATGTCATCGTATGATTTTTGAACGTCTTTTGAAAAACCTTTAACGATCGCGCTTAGAGTAAAGCGGTTGATGTTTTCAAACTCCTCCTTATCGATCTTCTCGCCCTTTTTATAGGTTTTTTTACCGATAGTTTGAGCGGAGCTCAAAGGCGTTTTGCAAAGCAGAGCGCCTACTTTTAGCATCTCTTCACGGTCTAGCATCAAGAGCCTATCGTGGTGTTCTTTTTCAAAAGCCGCTTTTTCTTCTTCATAAACTTTATTTGAGCGACTATCTTTTTCGTGGCCTTTTTTGGTAAAAATTTTCACGTCCACTACGACGCCTTCCATTGACGCAGTCGCGTAAAGGGATTTATTTACCACGTGGCCGGCTTTCTCGCCAAAAATCGCGCGAAGTAAACGCTCCTCGGGCGTCGGCTTAACCTCGCCTTTTGGAGAGACCTTGCCGACTAGGATCATGCCGGGTTTTACCTGCGTGCCGATTTTTATTATGCCGCTATCGTCTAGATGGAGTAAATCTTCCTCTTTGATATTCGGGATATCTTTCGTGATCTCCTCAACGCCGTCTTTTAGCTCACGCGCTTCAATCTCTTTTTCATAAATATGCACACTCGTAAACGCATCCTCTCGGATCATTTTTTCGCTAATTACGATCGCGTCCTCGTAGTTGTAGCCGTTCCACGGCATGAAAGCTATAAGGGCGTTTTTACCGATAGCTAGCTCGCCGCGCTCCATAGACGGACCGTCGGCGATGATTTGCCCAGCCGCTACGCTTTCGCCTTTTTTAACGATAGGATGCTGAGAGAATGTCGTGTTTTGGTTGGTTCTTAAATTTTTCTCCATAGAGTAGTGATCGATATACGGACCGGCCTCGTCTTCGCCGAGGATAAAGATATTTTTATTGTCCACCTTTTCAACCACTCCCGCGCGTCTAGCCTTGATCGCCTCCCATGCGTCGCGAGCCACGGTACTCTCCATGCCCGTACCTACGATAGGGGCAGATGAGCGAAGTAACGGTACCGCTTGGCGTTGCATGTTTGATCCCATTAGGGCACGGTTTGCGTCATCGTGTTCCAAAAACGGAATAAGCGATGCCGCAACGCCGGCTATCATACCTGAGCAAAGGTCGATAAGTTTAACGTCTTCGCGTTTAGCCAGTATCATCTCGCCGTCTTGTCTAGCTTCGATCAAATCCTCTACTATATAGCCGCTCTCGTCAAGCGCAGTAGATGCAGGAGCGATAACCAAATTTTCCTCTTGAGTTGCCGTTAGATAGACGATTTCATCGGTTACCCTACCGTCTACGACTTTTTTATACGGAGCTTCGACGAAGCCTAGGTTATTTACCTTTGCATAAGTAGAAAGCGTGTTGATAAGACCAATGTTTTGACCCTCCGGAGTCTCTACCGGACAAATTCTGCCGTAGTGAGTCGGGTGAACGTCTCGCACCTCAAAGCCGGCTCTATCTTTAACAAGACCGCCTTCGCCAAGCGCCGAAAGTCTGCGTTTATGCGTAACTTCACTAAGCGGATTGGTCTGATCCATAAACTGGCTCAACTGACCGCCGGTGAAAAATTCCATTATCGTCGTGGTTATCATTTTTGGATTAACCAAATCGTAAGGCATAATCTCTTCGGTATTACCCAGCGTCGTAAATTTATCCCTGATAGCCTTTTGCATTTTTACAAAGCCCAGGTGAAGCTCGTTTGCCAAAAGCTCACCGATAGAGCGAATACGGCGGTTGCCAAGGTGATCGCGATCGTCGATATGTCCTTGTCCGTTTTTGACCTTTATCAAATATTTTGCCGTTTTTATAATGTCCTCATTGGTCAAAACCGTTACATATTCAGGCACCTCAAGCGCTAGCTTGTGGTTCATTTTCATACGACCGACTCCCGTCAAATCATATCTTTCAGGGTTAAAAAATAGATCGTTTACGAAAGCGCGAGCAGCGTCTTTAACAACCGGTTCGCCTGGACGCATAACTTTATAAATTCTTATCGCCGCAAGATCGTTTTCATCGTCGACGTTTTCAGTTTGACGTAGTAGTTTTAGCGTCTCGTTATCGGCGATAAACGAATTTATAATAGCGTCGTCCACGCCTGCAGCTAGGTCATTTGCTATCTCGATACTTTCTTGATCAGCTAAAATTTTAACCAATTTATTTTCGTCAAGCTGCGCAAGAGTATCGTAAAGCACCTCGCCGCTATTTTTGTCGATAACCGGGTGGGCCAAAAATCTATTTACCAATATTTCAGTCGGATACTCGACAAATTTAATACCGTCAGCGATGATTTTATCAGCCTTTTTCTTGGTTAACCTTTTGCCGGCCTCGTGTAAAACGTTGCCTTCTTCGTCTTTTATATCGTATTCGACCCTGCCCTGATAATCATCCGGATTAAACGGGGTCAAAAATTTGTTATTTTTTATCGTTAGCGTTTGTATCGGATAAAATAACTTGATAATATCTTGTTTTTTATATCCAAGCGCCCTAAATAGGATAGTTACCGGTACTTTTCTCCGCTTATTTATTCGAACATAAAGTACGTCTTTGGTGTCATACTCAAAATAAAGCCAGCTACCACGGTCGGGAATGATTTGAGCCGTATAAATAAGCTTATTTACGACCGTAGGGCTTTCCTCTTCTTTAAAGATAACGCCGGGGCTTCTATGAAGCTGATTTACTACGACGCGCTCGACACCGTTAATAATAAATGAAATTCTATCAGTCATCAAAGGAATTTCGCGAACAAAAATTTCCTGCTCTTTTATATCTTTTATGCCGATCTTCTCGCCTGTTTTTTCGTCTCTCTCGTGAACGATCAGCCTTATTTTCATTTTTAAATTTACAGAATAAGTAAGTCCACGCTCCATGCACTCTCTGATCGTATATTTTGGCTTTCCGATTTCAGAGCTTACGT
>CAURKE010000079.1:0-4869 GCA_963525055.1 uncultured Campylobacter sp.
ATCTGAAAAACGATTTAGCGCGTTACTTGCTATGGTGCTCTTTTTAAATAATTGCAGCAAGTCTGTTCTGTTTCTAGAATGCGTAAACTAGTTTAAGAAAAAGATTTAATCAAATAAACAAGTACATGTTGGACTCTAATGAATAAGACTTTTAAATTTTGTGCGGGGGTAGCAATGCTATATTCGGTTTGGTTTGATTAATTTATATAAACTAGTACAATCTTGGTCTCCTATGCCCATTCATACTATAAAGTGTGCCGAGCTAAAGATTGAAGTAAGTTAAAATTTGACTCAAGTGCCTTAAGATGTACTCAAGCCACAATTAAACTTTATCCAAGTATTTTTTAGGGAAAATGGTGAGATTAAACGGTATTTTGTCCACAATATGTTTTTTGTAGCCCTTATTTATACTAAATATTAAGTTTTATTTTTAGATTTTCATTTAGGAGTTGATTTGCTTAAATACATTTGCAGCACTGGTTTATATTAATAATATTTTTTAATAATCTTATAATTATTTTTTGGTAGAATGTGAGATAATTTTTTAAAAAGGAAAAACTATGAACAAATTTGTGTTGTCAATGTTGGCATGCGCTTCGATGGTATTTGCCGCTATAAATTTAAATACTGCTACAAAAGAAGAGCTTATGAGCTTAAACGGCATTGGTGCGGCAAAGGCTGATGCTATTATTGAATACAGAAAAACAAATAAATTTGAAAGCATAGAGGATATTAAAAACGTAAACGGTATCGGCGATAAGACTTTTGAAAATTTAAAAGGCGATATCTCTACGAGCGGCACGAGCGTAATACCTGCAGGCGATAAAGTATCCAAAAAGGCAAAAGAAGTCAATGATATGACCGACAAAGTAAAACAGGGCAAAAATGAAGTCGCTAAAAAAACAAAAGATATAGAAGATAAGGTAGCTACGCCTGCAAAAGATGCGGATAAATCTAAAACCGACATAGAGGAAAAGGCTTCTAAAAGCATTAAAAATAAGGCAAAATCTAGCGAAGATAAAATAGAAAAAGACATCGATGATATTAAGACTAAGGCAAAATCTTCAAAGAAAAAAGTTGAAGAAAGTGCGGACAAGGAAGTCGAAGCTAAAAAATCAACAAAGAAAAAATCAGAATAAATCTGTTATTACGGTTAAAATTTGAGCCTATAAATTAAACTGTGTAAATCCTTTTTGATAAATAGTCTGAAAGGATTTACGTAATGCTTCTTTCTGATTATATGCGCCCTCCACAACCGATTAAATCACTATAAATGCAAATTAAAGTGCTATATCTGACATTAATCGCCATTGGTAAATGTTAGTCAAAAAACAATAAAAACGCCTACCGGTAGCAAGCAACTTAAAAACTAACTGCTGTTGTCTTTATTATAGATAGTTAATGGCTGTAAAAAACAATATATTTTGATGGTGTTATTTTGAAAATTACAATATAGTGCCATAGCTGGCAATGCCAAATTTAATTCTCCGTACACGGATATATGGATACTAATAAAATGCGACAATTTTAAAAATACGGTTACTAAATTTACATTGCTGCGTTTTTAAAACTAAATTTTGTCGCTAAAATTTTTAACAAAGCCTGACAAATTTTGCACCCTGCGTTGTTTTTAAAGGTTAAAAAGATATAATCTGCACATTATTCTAAAATAGGTGAAATTTAATAAGGCGATCAAAAAGGTGAGTTTTAAAAAAGTTTTAAGTTTTATATCTGTTTTTATGGTAGCGTTTGTGCTTAGCGGATGTGTGGCAAAGGCTAAATTTGACATTCCGCAGATAGTAAATTTTGACAAACGCGAGTTTGAAGTGATTTCGCAAAGCGGCTCAAATTTGCTCTATATTTCGCATGAAAAAGATGATTTTTATTTTACGATGATAAACTCCATGGGCACTCCGCTGGCTAGGCGAGTTTTAAGGCCGAGCGGCGAATTTGAAACTATCGGCTTTTTACCGCCAAATAGCGCCTACAACGAGCTTTTTGCTAAAGTGCTAAATATCGTAAAATCAAATCAGAAAGAGGCCGTCATAACGGCAAATAACGAAAAATTTAAGGTGAGAGCCCTTGATATACGTTAGTAAGCCAGCCATCATCAGCGCAGCCGGAGTCGGTGCCGAGGAAAATTTTGCAAATTTATGCGGCGAAAAGAGATTTTTGAGCGTTTGCGAAGGCTTTAGGATGGATAAAAGCTTCATCCTCGGCAAGGTCGGCGCGCAGCTGGCTAAATTTAGCCAAAATACGCCAAAACACCTGCAAACGCGCACCAACGCTCTAGTTTTAAGCGCGCTTTTGCAAATCGATAAAGAGGTGCGAGACGCTATCAAAAAATACGGCAAAAACCGCGTCGGCGTAGTCGTTGGTACGACTACTAGCGGCGTAGAGGAAAACTACGAAACGTTTAAGGATTTTGCCGCGACGGGGTTTTTCGATGCTTCAAAATTTGGCATAAATCGCAACTCTCTAGCCAATCCGTCCGAATTTATTGCCGATTTTTACGGGCTCAACTCAGTTGCGTTTTCCGTCTCGACCGCCTGTACGTCCGGCGTCAAGGCAATCATAACGGCAAAAAGACTGCTGGAGCCCGGTATCTGCGACGCCGTTATCTGCGGCGGCGTGGATAGCTTAAACACGCTAACGATAAACGGCTTTGATAGCCTAGGCATCCTAAGCGCACGCGAAACCAATCCGTTTTCCAAAAATCGCGACGGCATAAATATCGGCGAAGGGGCGGCCTTTTTCGTGGCGAGCAGGGATGAAATCTCAAACGTCGTTATCGCGGGCGAGCACTCAAACTGCGACGCGTTTCATATGACGCAGCCCGATTTTAGCGCTCAGATGCAAACTCAGTGCGTGCAAAAGGCGCTGCAGGCGGCAAATTTAAGCGGCGTGGATTATATAAATTTACACGGTACCGGCACGCAGGCAAACGATAAAATCGAGGCAAAGATCGTGCATTCGCTCATGCCGAGCGTTTTTGCGAGCTCCGTTAAACCTCTGATCGGCCACACGTTAGGAGCCGCAGGAGCCATCGAGAGTGCGCTTTGCGCCATGCTTTGCGCTAGAGGCGAAACCGCGCTGCCGCCGCACGTATATGACGGCGTTTACGATGATAAGATAGAGAGGGTAAATTTGGTAAAATTTGGCCAAAGAGCAGTTGTAAATTCGGCCATGTCGCTGTCTTTTGCATTTGGTGGAGACAATGCGGCGATCGTGTTTGGGGGGGCGAAATGAGCCTTGGAGACTATCTCCCACACGGTACGGCGATCGTTTTTATCGACGAGGTAGTTAAATTTGAAGATGGACGCATAAAAACCAAAAGCGTGATAAAAGAGGATAATAAATTTCTTTCAAACGGCAAATTCGCCATGCACAAAACCGTCGAGATGATGGCACAGTCGCTGGGTATCTACGACTCAAAGATGCGTGAGCTAAAAGGTATGAAATTTGGACTGGGTTTTTTGCTAGGCAGTAGAAAATTTGAGATATTTAAGCCGTTTTTAAAGATCGGAGACGAGGTCGTCATTGAGGCGGCTTGCTCGATACAAGACGCAAGCGGCTTTGGCGTTTACGACTGCGAGCTTTACGTAAACGGCGAGCTTGGAGCGCGCGCGACGCTAAACGTGCTAAGTCCGGACGAGGAATACGTAAAAAGGATACTGGATGAGTAAAAGAGTGCTGATAACAGGCTCGAGTCGCGGCATCGGCGAAGCGGTAGCTAGGCGGCTGGCGGCAGCGGGATACGAGGTCGTGCTACACGGCAAAAGCGCGAGCGAGCGGCTATTGAATTTACAAAACGAGTTAAATTTGAGCGCTTTAAAATTTGACGTCGCGGATACGCAGGCAGCAAGAGCGGCGATCGAGGCCGACATAGAGGCAAACGGAGCTTATTACGCGGTAGTACTAAACGCAGGTATCACGCGCGATAATACCTTCGTAGCTATCGAGGATGAGGATTGGTTCGGCGTCGTGGATACGAATTTAAACGGCTTTTATAACGTCCTAAAGCCCGCCCTCATGCCTATGATCCGCGCTAAAAAGCCGGCTCGTATAGTCGTCATGAGCTCGGTTTCAGGCGTCGTCGGCAACCGCGGTCAGAGTAACTACGCAGCTAGCAAGGCTGGCCTCATCGGCGCAGCAAAGTCCCTCGCAGTCGAGCTTGCCTCGCGAAACATCACCGTAAACTGCATCGCACCCGGACTCATCGAGACTGATATGACGGACGGCGGCTTGCCGATCGAGGAGATTTTAAAGGCCATACCTGCTAAAAGAGCGGGCAAAGCAGACGAGGTCGCGCCCTTGGTCGAGTTTTTACTAAGCGAGGGCGCAGCCTATATAACGAGGCAGGTTGTCGGCGTAAACGGAGGGCTTTGCTGATGCGAGTTTTTATAACGGGCATGGGCATGGTGAGCGCTTTTGGCAAGAGCTGGGATGAGATAAGGGCCAAATTTGAGCTTGGTCGAAACGCCGTGAGATACATGCCTCAGTGGGATAGATACGCCGATCTAAATACCCGCCTGGCCGCACCTATAGAGGGCTATGAGTGCCCTAGCTCGTGGGACCGTAAGCAGTTAAGAAGCCTGGGCACTGTCTCGATGTACAGCGTAGAGGCGGCGGGTCTAGCGCTAAGAGACGCGGGGCTCATGCGAGGCGAAAATTTAGACGCCGCGAGCCTCGATCCTAGCGTACAGGACGGCAGACTAGGCGTCGCGTGCGGTTCGTCTACGGGCAGCACCGAGTCGATACTAGCGATGGCAAAACTGCTCGAGCGCGGCGAAAACGAGTGCAATGCCAATACATACATCAAGATGATGCCTCACACCACGGCGGCAAATATCGCGCTTTTTTACTCGC
>CAURKE010000080.1:0-4842 GCA_963525055.1 uncultured Campylobacter sp.
GCTTAGCTACTCGTTTACGATGGACGGCTTCGTACAGTCGGCTAAATTTTTGCTGGTTCCGGATTTTTCAAAACTAGGCGTAAGTAGCATTTTAACCGCGCTTGGTCTCGCGTTTTTTACGCTATCTTTGGGTGTTGGCGTCATCATCGTCTACTCTGCGTCATTGCCTGATAATACGAATCTCGTTAGCTCCTCGATCATCATCGTCGTGATAAACGTCGTGATGGGCATTTTGATGGGGCTTGTTATCTTTACCTTCGTGTTTGAGTTTGGCGCGACGCCTAGTCAGGGCGTGGGGCTCGTGTTTATCTCGCTGCCGACGCTCTTTGCGAAGCTGGACACGCTCGGACACGTGCTAGCGTTCGCGTTTTTCTCGGCACTGCTTTTTGCGGGCATAACTTCGGCCATCTCGATGCTAGAGCCTTTCACGCACTATCTCATCCGCGAATTTGGCTTTTCTCGTAAAAAAGCCCTCGCGCTAATCGGCGCTTTTATTTACTGCATGGGCATTTTGTGCATACTTTCAAGCATAGATGGTATCAAAGAAAATTTGGTATTTTTCGGTAAGAGCTTTTTTGACTGCCTTGATTTTCTTAGCTCAAATATCATCATGCCAATCGGCGGCATTACGGTGTCGATTTTCGTCGGGTTTGTGATCAAAAAAGACGCGCTTTACATACTTTTTGGGCCGTATATGAGCAGGGCGGTTTTTGAAATTTGGTATTTTATGATTAGATTTGTCGCTCCCATCAGCATCGTCATCATCACGATAAATGCGCTAAGAGGCTAACCGTGGCAAGCGATAAATTTTCTAAAATCGGATTTATATTATCCATCGTGGGTGCCGCGATCGGGCTTGGCAATGCGTGGAAATTCCCGTACATGGTCGGCGCAAACGGTGGCTCGGCGTTCGTGCTTTTGTATCTTGTTTTTGCCGTTGCGGTCGGGCTTAGTATATTTTTTGCGGAGATGGCGATGGGTAAAATTTCAAACGCCAATCCCGTTAACGCCTTTCGTTCGCTCGCTCCTAAAAACGGCAAATTTTGGGGGTATGCCGGCGTCATAATGATAACTGGCGTTTTAGTTGCGTCGTTTTATACGGTTATCATCGGCTGGGTTATTAGGTATTCGGTTTTATCTCTTGGCGAGCTTCCGAAAAGTATCGCGGTTTCCGGCGAAAACTTTGGCAAATTTATAAGCTCTGATATCTCGGGTCAAATTTTATACTTTAGTATTGCGTTTGCGGCCTATTTTTTCATCCTTTCAAAGGGCATAAAAGGCGGTATCGAACGCATAAATTTATGGCTTTTACCGACGCTTTTTTTACTGCTCATTTTTATGCTGATTTACTCGATGCAGATGGGCGGATTTTCGCAGGCGGCGGAGTTTTTGCTAGTGCCTGATTTTTCTAAGATAACGAGCGAGGCTGTTTTTGTAGCTCTTGGCTTAGCATTTTTTACGATGTGCGTTGGTATCGGCGCGATCGCTACGTATTCTGTTAGTCTGGATGACAAGACCAATCTTTTCACATCTTCGCTCTACGTTGTCGCGCTAAATATCATCGTTAGCGTCGTCATCGGACTCATCGTTTTTACCTTTGTTTTTGAGTACGGCGAGCAGCCTAGTCAGGGCGTAGGGCTTGCGTTTATATCGCTACCGACGCTGTTTGCTAAACTAGGAGCGATGGGAAACGTCCTAAGCTTTACATTTTTTACCGCGCTTATTTTTGCGGGGCTTACGTCTGCTATCTCGATGGTTGAGCCGCTCGTTTTTTATCTCATAAACGAGTTTAAGATCCCACGCCTAGGCGCGATCGCGATCGTTGGCGTTTGTGTTTACTGCCTAGGCACGCTTTGCGCTCTTTCAAATATAACCGAATTTAAAGACGCGCTCACCTTTTTCGGCAAGGGATTTTTCGACGTTTTAGATTACCTAAGCTCAAATATCATGCTACCGCTTGGCGGTATCGTGATAGCGGTATTTGTCGGCTACGCTATGAAAAGACGCAGCCTAGAGGAGCTATTTTTACCGTATATGGGTAGGGCGGTTTTTGAAATTTGGTATTTTTTACTGCGATTCGTCGCGCCGATTTGCATTTTAGCTATAATGATAAGACAAATTTTGGGGAGTTAAATGGAACGAAATTTAAAAAAAGTAGAGAGGTTTTTCGATAAAGTCGGCAACGTCGTGGGCTACGTCTGTATACTCGTGATGTTTTTGATGATCGCGGACGTTTTTTTTAACGTCACGGCGAGATATTTTTTCAAATACGGTAACGTCGGCCTCCAAGAGCTTGAGTGGCACTTTTTTAGCGTCATCATCCTGCTTGGTATGAGCTACGCGCTAAAAGACGACACGCACGTGCGAGTGGATATATTTTACGAAAAGATGAGCGCAAAGAAAAGGGCGCTCATAAATATGGCTGGCGTTATCCTTTTTATCCTGCCGCTTGCGCTTTTGGTCGCGTGGCTGAGCTGGGACTACGTCGCGGAGGCGTATGAGAGCGGCGAGGGTAGCGCGGATCCTGGCGGTTTGCCGTATCGCTGGGTTATCAAGGCCTTTATCCCGTTTAGCTTTTGGCTTCTTATATTTTTTAGCGTCGGCTACTTTATAAAGTGGCTAAACGTTTATCTGGACGCTCGTTCAAATTTGAGCGAGGCGGGCAAATTTGACGCAAATTTAAACCAAACCGTGCAACAAGGAGAGGGAAAATGACCGGCATCGTAATGTTTTTAGCCGCGCTTTTTATGCTTGCTATCGGCTTTAGCGTCGCATTTACCTTTGGTGCGATAGCCGTCATTTTCGGACTCATCGGCGGTATGGTCGAGAGCTTTGGCGGCGGGGGCGGCTTTATGGGCGGGCTTGAGATATTTAAAGAGACCTTTAACTTCATGCCTTACCGCATCTACTCGATAATGGAAAATAAAATCCTCATCGCCGTACCGCTTTTCGTTTTTATGGGTATTATTTTACAAAAGACCAAGCTGGCCGAGAGATTGCTCGAGTCTATGGCGTTTTTATTCGGTGAGATTCGCGGCGGCGTGGCGATCAGCACCGTGCTAGTGGGCGCGCTACTAGCCGCGTCTACGGGCGTTGTGGGCGCTAGCGTCGTAGCTATGGGCGTTATGAGCTTGCCAGTGATGCTAAAGTACAACTACAACAAAGCTCTAGGCTGCGGTACCATCTGCGCTTCGGGCACGCTTGGACAGATCATCCCGCCTTCGATCGTTTTGATTATCCTAGGCGACGTCTTTACCGTGCCCGTCGGCGATCTTTTCCGCGAGGCGATATATCCGGGACTAGCGCTCGTTGGCGCTTATATAGCCTATATCCTCATCGTCTCTTACGTCAAAAAAGACTACGCGCCGCCCGTCGTAGTAGAGAGCGACGTGCCTAAATCAAAGCAAATTTTAAACGCTATCCTTGCGATTTTGCCGCCGTTGGTGCTCGTCGTGCTGGTGCTTGGTTCGATATTTGAAGGCATCGCTACGCCTACCGAGAGCTCGGCGTTTGGCTGCGTGGGCGCGATCTTGCTTTCCGTTTTTTACAAAACTTTTTCGTTTAAGATGCTAAAAGAAGCGCTCGAAGAGAGCGTCAAAACCACGGCCGTCGTCTTTACTATTCTTATCGGCGCGACCGCGTTTTCGATGGTGTTTAGCTACACCGGCGGCGACGAGATCGTTGAGGAAGTGATGTCTAGTTTGCCGGGAGAAAAATGGGGCTTTATTATCCTTGCTATGATTACGATTTTTGCGCTAGGATTTTTTATAGACTTCGTCGAGATTTCGTATATCGTGCTACCGATCTTGGCGCCGATTGCCGTAAATTTAGGCATAAATCCGCTATATTTTGCTATCGTTATCGCGATGAACTTACAGACTTCGTTCCTCACGCCGCCGTTTGGTTTTAGCCTCTTTTATCTAAAAGGCGTGGCGCCGGCAGAGGTCAAGACCTCCGACATCTACCGCGGCGTGGTGCCTTTTATCGCGATACAAATTTTAGTTCTGATCATCTTTACGATTATCTTGCTAGGCTAAAATTTATCTTTGTAAGGCTATAATCTCTTAAATTCACCCAAAGGAGAGAAAATGAGAGAGATAGCCTTAGTTTCGGCGTTTGCCCTTATTGCGAGCGCCGAAAGCAACCTGATAGAAATCTACAAAAACGCCTCATTTATCCATCAAAATTTTAGTAACCAAAAAAGCGAATTTAGCCTAAATTTGCCCGATTTCGTAGAGCTTGAGGATATCGACGTGGCCGCGTCGTGCGAGCTAGTGAGTCTAAATTTAAACGAAGCAAAGCCCGCAGAAAACGAGGCCTACGCTAAATTTAAGCAAAACGAAAAAGAGCTTGAGGAGCTAAACGACAAGCTAAACGCACTAAATTCCAAAAACGCTTTTTTAAATAATTTTCCGGCCTTTAAAGAGCAAAGCGTCGCAAATTTGGACGCCGATGGCGATAAATTTTACGAAGCGGTGCTAAAAAATCTAGCTCAAATTTCGCAAACTAAAAAGCAAATAGATGAGCTGAAAAAGAAAATGAACGCGATCGAGGTTAAAAATTTCCAAAAGCTTGATTTAAAATTCGAATGCGACCCAAAACAGGTCAAGATCTCCTATCCCGTGGGCGTTAGCGTAAATTTAAAAAATAAAATCCATGCCGACGTCGCAAAAGGTAAGGTCGAAATCTCACAAAATTTGACAGTGACAAATCCTTTGGGCATCGATCTAAACTCCCTCACCATCGCGCTTTATCCGTTTTACTACTCGTCAAATTTGACGCCCGCTCCGTTTTATCCGCGCTATGAGGGCAAACCGGCGCCGCGAAATATGATGCCGCTAG
>CAURKE010000081.1:0-4774 GCA_963525055.1 uncultured Campylobacter sp.
ACGAGCTGATTTTAAGCTACGCCAAATACGACAAAATCAAAAAGATAAACTACCAGCCTAGTCAGTTTTTGATCGAGGCGGGGATGGCTAGCGCCGGGATTTAAATTTAACTTCAAATTTGGGGTTAAATTTGAGTCGTTTAAATTTAGCCGCCCTATTTTATCTTTCGTCTGCGGAAATCGGCGCTTGGTATAACCTGCACCTTGAAAATGCCAAATTTATCTAAGCCTCAAAATTAAAGGCGTATTTTCAAATTTTAAAACGTTTCTTAAATTGCAAATTTGCAAATCTAAAAGCGGAGCCATCAAATTTAACTCCACCTCCCAAAATCCTCAAATTTAAGCCTACATAAAGCTCGGCGCGTCGTTTGAAAAAAGGATTAGATCGCCCGCTTTGGTGTTTTGCGCCAGGGTTTCTTGAAGCTTGGATTTGTCCTTGATGACTATGACTTTTGGCCTGCTTAGGTGCTTTAGCAGCGCGACGGCGTTTAGCGAGCTTGTTAGCATAACGATGTCAAAGGTCTTGTTGATGATCTTACTTAGCTTTTCGTTCTCTTCGTCGCTGCTCTCCATGATGCCGGGCGTCACGAGCACCTTGCGCCCCTCGTAGCTACCAACTAGTTCGTAGCTCGCGCTCATACCGTTAAAGTTACCGTTAAAACCGTCGTCGATGATGATTTTACCGCCGGCATCGATACGCTCGAGTCTATGCTCGACGTTTTTTAAACGCGCAAGAGCGGCGGCGATCCTAGCCTCGTCTAGTCCCAGATATAGCGCGGTTTTGACGCAAACGGCTAGATTTGCGGCGTTAAATTTACCGAGCAGAGGCGAAGCAAATTCCCTCTTGCCAAGCTTAAATTTAACCCCGTCCAAGCTCGCCTCCATGCCGCTTAGATCTTTATCGTAAATTTCTATCTTCTCGCCCTCGTTTGCCTGCGTGCTGCTGTGTACGAAAGCCTTTTCTAGGCGCTTTGAGCCAAGGGACTCAAGCTTCGTGGCACGGATATTTTCGAGCGTTTTAAAGTACTCGATATGCTGCGCGCCGATCTCGCCGACGATAGCGATCTGCGGGTTCAAAAACTCCGTGATCTGCGCGATGTCGCCTTTTAGACGCGCGCCCGCCTCGGCGATATATATCTGCGTACCGGCGGCAAGTTCGTTGTTTACGTCTTGGATGAGGCCTGCTAGCGTGTTTACGCTGCGAGGGGTTTTGCGGCAGGCGAAGTCATTTTTAAGTAGCTCAAATAGGAAATTTTTGATGCTGGTTTTGCCAAAACTCGCCGTTATCATGATGATTTTGAGCTCAGGCATCGAGGCTAGCTTTTTGCGCGCGCTGTTTTCGTAGACCTTAAATTTAGCCTTTTCCAGCAAAAAGCTAAGCGCAAAAGAGATCACGAGCGGCAGGACGACGCCTAAATTTACGCGGTACTGCGTCGCGAGATAGACGGCGTAGCTAGCGATAACCAAAAGCACCAAGATAACAAAAAATCGCTTGACTCGCGGCGTAAAAACCAGCTTTTTATCGAGCTTTTTGTGCCAAAGAGCGAGGCTTGGCACCAGCGCAAAGTAAAAATAAATCCAGAAAAATCGCTCCGCCCCGTAAAAAAGCACGATCGGCACGATGAGGAAAAACACGTGCCACAGCGGCCTAGTGAAGTGAAACATCACGCGCTCAAACTTGTAGGAAAACCACTGAAGGCAGGTGATGAGGTAAAATCCGAGCGCAAAGGTAAATAAAATCTGCGTCGCGGCAAGGCCGATGTTTATGAGGGTTTCGTTCATTTTTTCTCCTAGGTTCGCTTAAGCGGGATTTTTGTTCGCGCCCTTTTTTGCCAAATTTAGCGTTTTGCGGTTTGCATGCTTGACGTAAATTTGATAGTTTTTCCAAATTTATCCGCCCTGTTTTTTACGCCGTAAAACGCAAATTTGTCAGCCTAGATTTTACAGATTTTGGGCTTAAATTTAGCTCGTAAATTTGATACAGGCCCGCCAAACCCGCACAAATTTAATGCTAATAACTAAGTCGAAAGCGCAAATACTAATTTTACGCGCTAGCTTAAATCAAACGTTTGTTGCACAGGCTTTTTGGGGCTTTTTTGAGCGTCTTGCTCATCTTTTGGCAAAATTTGATTTTGATCGTCGCTGTTTAAAACGTTGCTTTTGGGCTCAGCTTTATCTTGCCCGTCAAACAAATTTTCTTTAAAAATTTGACCGTTTTTGTCGCTTATATCATCAAGCTGCGGGTTTTGACCGTCAAGGTAGCTGCTTTGCGACTGCTCGTCAAAAAGGCTGCTTTGCGAGACGGTTTTTGTATTTATGGCTACCTCTTGCTCCAAAGCCTCTTGGGTAGATTCCGTCAAATTTTGCTCGGTAGCGTTTTTAAGATCGCCGTTTTCATCGGCGTCCCAGGCTTTTTCGCTTAAATTTTCATGGTTTTTCGGGCTTAAAATTTTCACGCTCTCTATGCCGCTTTCATCATCCAAGTCCATCAAATTTAGCCCCGCATTCACGACGCCGTCGATGTAGCGCGCGTGGAGCAAAAAGAAAAAATGATCGCCCTTTAGCGCGTGAAATTCGCTGTTTTTGATGAGACGACTTACGCGTTCGCCGCTTTTTAGAGGCGTGGCTTTGTCCTCCTCGCCCCAAAATATAAACGCCTTACCGCCAAAATCAGCAAATTTTGAGCTAAAGTCCTCATCGACGACGTTTTTTAGGGTCTCGTACATCGTTTTGCTCATGCCTTTTACGTCTTTCGTTGCAAAAAATTTGTATAAAAATCCAAGGCCGAATAGTTTTAAAAACTTAAACAAAGCAATCTTAAATCGCACCCAAAGCGGCTTTTTAGCTACGATGCCTGCCGAGCTTAAAAGCGCGAGATATTCGGGGTTTAGCAGGGTTGCGACCTTGCCGCCGAAGCTATGTCCGAAGATGATTTTGGGGCTTGCGCCAAGCTCCTCTAAAAAGGATTTCATTATTTTTGCGTAATCTTTCGTCGCTAGCGCGCCGTGCATACTGCTTGCGCCAAAGCCCGGCATATCGACGTAAACGTGCCGAAAGTCCTTAAAATACGTGCCGAAAGCCTTTTTCATGATCTCTTTGTTTGCACCCCAGCCGTGCAAAAACAGCGCGACGTCCTTATTTGCGGGATTTACGGTTTCGTAGCTGATGCGGTAAATTTTGCCGCCGTATTTTACCTCTTTGACCGCCATTATTCGCCGCTTCCGGCTCGTTTTTTAGCCTCATAAATGCTTTGCAGTACTTCGACGGCCTCGCATAGGCGCTCGTACTCGCCCATATTTAGCAACACGGCTTCAAATTTATTATTTTTGACTATCACGGCGCGCTTCATCTGTGCTTTACCGACCTTGCCCAAGACGGCGCTAAAATTTCGCACCACTTCGGTCGCCGTGTAAATTTCATCTTTGCTAAAAGTAGTCATTTTCGCTCTTTACGTAAAATTTTGTGTAAAATATAGCATATTATCTTTAAATTCAAATTAAAATATAATGGTGCATTATGTTCGTTAAAATTTATTTTAGAGCGTTTTATTTTTTTTGGCGTGAAATTTGCGAGAGTATAAAAAACAGGATGGTAAAATTTGATTGAAACTAGCCGTTGCATAGCAAGTAAGCGAGTCAAGTTTGGGCTACAAATCGGCACTTTAAGAAAAAGAAGCCACGATTTTGCCTAGCAAGCGCAATAGTCGTCAAATTTAAAAGCTAACGACCGAATTTAATAGCGATAAAACAAAAAAGCCGCTAAAAACAAGCCGTTTAAAGCGGTTAAATTTGCTAGAAATAGGCGCGCAAAAATGCTGACGCCTCTTTACAACTTGCCCTTTGCCGACGTTATAGAGTTGATAAATTTGTAGTCGATGTTTATCTCGCGTTCTTTTGGTAAGCTTGCGGCGAGTCGCTCCAGCGTACCCTCAAAGTTGTCAAATAGATAATTGGCCATACTGCCAGGGTTTGGATTTATCTCATTTAGATAGACTTCGCCGTTTATCTCGAAAAAGTCGCAGCGTATCAGCGCCCCGTCAAAGCCGCAGTTGTAGATGCGCTCAAAGCTTTGTTTTAGCTTGGCGGCTAGATCTGCGCTGATGTCGGCCTCGCGCGCCCTGCTCTCGTTTGAAAAGCTCATATATTTTTGCTCGTAGTCTAAAAATTCTTTCTTTTTAGGCTCTTCGATGATAGAAAATTTGATCTCGCCGTCCGCTCTGCAGCCTGCTAGATTGTACTCCTTGACACCCTCGATAAATGGCTCTACCAGGATCTCTTTGTCAAACTCGTATGCCACGTCCAGGCCGTATTCTAGCTCGCTAGCATCTTTTATCACGCTTACTCCGATCGAGCTTCCTAGGCGAAGCGGCTTTAGGATCACGGGTAGCGGCAGGCTAGGCGCCTTTGCTCTGCTTATAACCTCGTAGTTTAGGGTATTTACGCCCGCTTTTTGCGCTAGCAGTTTGGTTAGCTCCTTGTTGTAGCTTAGCGCGCTAGCCTCCACGCGAGGGCCGATGTAGCTAAGGCTGTAAAACTCGAGCAGTGCCGCGATCTTACCATCCTCGCCGTCCATACCGTGGACTAAATTTATAAACGCGTCTGCCTCGACCTTTTTCTCGCCGAACATCCCGCCCGCGAAAAACCCGCCCTGCTTAAGAGTAAGCTTTTTGGCGTTTTTATATTTGCCCGAGCTAAAAAAATTCGCCTTCATATCGGCGCCATTTATCAGGTAAAATTCTCTAAATTTATCGCAAAATATAAACAAAGGCTCGTTTT
>CAURKE010000082.1:0-4756 GCA_963525055.1 uncultured Campylobacter sp.
ACGCGCTCGATGGCGTTTGAGCAGTTTACGCAGGTCATGCCCGCGATGTTTAGTTTGATATTTTGCATCAAATTTTCTCTATGACGCTAAATCCCAAATCATCCAGCTCCTCTTTAAATTTCGCCTCGTCTTTGCCGTCTAAATTTACGCTCACGACCTTGGGCTCTACGCCAAGATCGACCTTTATCTCGCCGTATTCATCGCCAAGAGCGTTTTTTATGGTGTTTGCGCAGTTTTCGCAGTGGATATTAGCAACCTTAAATTTAGTCATTTTATCTCCTTTATCATATGGTAGTATTTGTGAGAATTTATGATCATTTCGCAGTCGGTCTCAAAGCCCAAACGCTCGTAAAAAGCCATGGTTTTAGGCTTTTTTTCATCGACGATGAGGGCTACTTTTTTGATATTTCGTTTTGACGCTAGGGTAAAGATAAATTTGATCAGCTCTTTTGCGATGCCTCGTCCGCGAAATCTCTCGTCCACTGCAAGACTATCGATATATAGCTCGTCCGCAAAGCACTCCGTCTGCGGAAATTCGTTTAAGCCGAGCATCTGCAAATGCGTCCTAATGGGCTCATCTAACGCATCGATCTCGCCTCCGTCGTAAGCGCAAATCACACCCGCGATCTCGCCGTCAAATTTAAAAACAAAAACGTTGTTATAGCTTAGGCGGTTTATCTCGCTTCTAAAAAATTTATGCAAAATTTCATCGCTCTTAACGGGATCGCTCACGCCGCTAAGCGTAAAAGCGATATCCTCCATGGCTAAATTTAACAGCTCTATGCAGCGCGCGGCGTCGTCTTTTCGGGCATTTAAAATCATACGAGGATTATAGGACTGAAAGCTAAATTTTTTGCTAATACGCTCAAAACCTCGCGTTTTTAAAAAAATGCAAAATTTTTTTAGATATAATTGGGCAAAAATTTTTAAAGGAACGAAATGGGACGAGCGTTTGAATACAGGCGCGCCGCGAAGGAAGCGCGCTGGGACAAGATGAGTAAGGTTTTTCCAAAACTCGCAAAAGCCATAACCGTGGCGGCTAAAGAGGGCGGCACCGAGCCTGATATGAACCCAAAACTTCGTGCCGCGATAGCAGCGGCCAAAGCGCAAAATATGCCAAAAGACAATATCGACGCGGCGATAAAACGCGCCAGCGGCAAGGACAGCGCGGATATTAAGACTATCTTTTACGACGGCAAGGGCGCTCACGGCGTGCAAATCATCGTCGAGTGCGCTACCGATAACCCGACTCGCACGGTCGCAAACGTCAAGGCGATATTTAGCAAAAACGGCGGCGAAATTTTGCCTAGCGGAAGCCTAAATTTCATGTTTACGAGAAAGAGCGTTTTTGAACTTGACATGCCCGCAAAGGAGCTTGACGAGATCGAGCTAGAGCTCATCGACTTTGGTCTAACCGAGATCGAGGAAGAAGACGGCGTGCTTTATATCTACGGAGATTACGCGAGCTTCGGCACGCTAAGCGAAGGTATCGAAAAGCTGGGCCTAGAGGCTAAAAAAGCTAGCCTGCAATACATCGCAAACTCGCCCGTAAGCCTAGACGAAGAGCAAATGAACGAGCTAGAAAAACTACTCGATAAGCTCGAAGACGACGACGACGTGCAAGCGGTTTATACAAATATCGAATAAATTTAAGGAACAAAATGAGAAACGACGAACTAAAAATCTACGACATCGACGCGGCCGAGCTTGCTAAGCTCAAATTTGCCGTGATCCACACCGAAAAAGGCGATATGAAGCTCGAACTCTACGGCGACGAAGCGCCGCAAGCGGTGACAAATTTTACCCAGCTAGCCAAAAGCGGCTTTTACGACGGGTTAAATTTCCACCGCGTGATCCCAAATTTCGTGATCCAGGGCGGCTGCCCGCACGGTACGGGCACCGGAGGGCCGGGCTGGCGCATCAAATGCGAGTGCGTAGGCCAAAAACACAAGCACAAACGCGGAGCGCTATCTATGGCGCACGCCGGACGCGACACGGGCGGCAGTCAGTTTTTCGTCTGTCACAGCGCGCAGCCGCACCTTGACGGCGCGCATACGGTGTTTGGACAGATCGTGGACGAGCCTAGCCTAAAGACTCTAGATAGCGTCAGACAAGGCGACAAGATAAACTCGATCGAAATTTTAGAGAGTTTGTAAAATTTGATGAAATTTGCGGCGGCGGGTAAAATTTGACCAAAGTCGCCGCGATTTTATCTTTTTATATAAATTTATTTGTTAAAATAGCTTTTTAATAATTTTTAAAGGACACCTCTTGAACCCAAGCGTTTCAAACGCGGCAAAACCGCAAAAACCTTTTCTTATTAGAATGTTTACCAACCTAGCGTTTTGGGTGGTTTTCGGCATCGTCGCGGGTATCGCGGTCGGCATGATCTTCCCTGATCTAGGCATCGCGAGCAAGCCGGGCATCGACTACTTTATCAAAGCTTTAAAAGCCCTCATCGGACCGATCATTTTCCTCACGATAGTCTCAGGTATCATTGGACTTGAGAGCATGAAGGAACTGGGCTCTATCGGACTTAAAGGATTTATTTACTTTGAAGTCGTGAGCACCTTAGCCCTTGCCGTGGGAATAATCTTCGGCGAGACGCTAAAGCCGGGTCACGATATGCACCTTGACTACACGCAGCTTGATGCCTCTAGCGTAGAAAAATTCACGAGCCAAGCCTCAAATATAGACGCAAATAGCGGAATTTTAGCGCATACGCTTCATATTTTACGCGGCGCAGTACCCGTAGACGGTATTTTCCCTTATGTGCATCTGCTTGATCCGTTTATCAAATCAAACACGCTTCAAGTGCTATTTTTGGCGATCATGACGGCCGTCGCGATTTCGTTTTTAAAGCACGACTATAAGAAGAAAATCCTAAGACCGCTTGAAATCGTTCAGCACTGGGTGCTAAAACTGCTTACGATCTTGATGCTATTTAGCCCGGTCGCGGCATTTTCCGCGATGGCGTTTTTGATCGGTAAATTCGGCATTAACTCGCTTTTGGGTATGCTTGAGCTACTTTTCGTTATGGCGATTGCAAGCTTATTTTTTATATTCGTCGTTCTGGGTATAATTTGCTATTTTGCGAAGGTTAATATCTTTAAATTTATGCGCTTCATCGCAAAAGAAGTTTTGATAGTATTTGCGACGAGCTCCTCGGAGACCGCGCTAGCTCCGCTCATGCAAAAGCTAGAAGCCGCGGGCATCCACAGGGGCGCGGTCGGACTCATCATACCGACTGGATACTCGTTTAACCTCGACTGCACGAACATCTACCTATCGCTTAGCGTTATTTTCCTCGCTCAAGCCTTCGGTATCCCGCTAACGGTCGAGCACTTAATACAAATTCTAGTCATCTTGATGGTAACGAGCAAGGGCGCCGTCGGCGTCACGGGCTCCGGATTTATAATACTTGCGGGTACGCTTGCCGCGCTTCCTAGCGCAGGTATCCCGGTCGTTACGGTTGCAGTGTTGCTCGGCGTGGATAAATTTATGTCCGAGATGCGCGCAGTCGGCAACCTCTGCGGTAACGCCGTAGGCTGCCTAATCATCTCGATCTGGGATAAAAAAGTAGATATGGAGAAATTCCGCTACGCACTCGATCACCCGGACGAGTTCCACTTTCATTCGTAAATTTAAGGCGGTGAGCTTTTAGCTCATCGCCTTGCTCAAACTACCCAAATTAAAATTCATATTTAAACCCCGAAATCCTACCCTTATCGTCAAATTTAATCAAAAGCTCTTTGTCAAATTTAGCTACGATTTCGTCTTTGGCTTTTTTAAAAAATCCGCCCTTTTCGACGTTTCCATCAAATTTGACTCCGTTAAATTCCAAAAAGCTTTTGATAAAAATTTTATGATCGACGTCGTTATTTTGTATGCAGCCGCTTGCGATTTTAACAAACTCGTGCGCGCCAAGAGGCTCAAAAAGCGAGGTCGGCGCATCGGTGATCGCTACAAACGCACAGCCCTTATCGCGCCTGCAGCCGTAGTAGCATAAATTTTCGCCCACAGCTCCGCACGCGGCTATGCAAAGCGTATGGCCGTTAAAGGTTTCATCTAGCTCAAAGCTCGGCTCGCTAAAAGCCCGCAAGCCCCACTCCGTCCCTGCGCGCAACACCTCTGCAGAAAACCGCGTCGCCTCCTCGCCGAAGTTATTTACGTTTGCGTGTCCCCACAGCCACGTGTCGCTCACGTTTGACTCGCTGCCGATAAACTGTATCTTGTAAATTTGATCGCCGAAAGCTATCTCGCATCGATCAAAATCAACGTTCCAGTCGAGGTTGCCGACGATATCAGCAAATCTACCTTGCACGGTCGCCATCTTGCCCAGCGTCGCCGAAAAAACCTGATGAAAGTCCGAAAAATCACTCACGTAGCGTAAATTTCGCATTTTTGCTCCTTTAAATTTAGTTTGCGAATTATACCGATTAAATTTTAAACTTGCCCAAAAATATTAAAATTTTATTTTAAGCTTAATTAAAAGATAGTATAATTTCATAAATTTTATCTCAAATTTAGGAGCAAACATGGACATAGTCGAGAGATTTTTACGCTATACAAAGATCAACACAACGACAAACCGCGAAGCGGGCGTGGCGGGCGTGATGCCGTCAAACCCAACCGAGCACGATCTAGCAAAGCTGATAGAAAGCGAGCTAAAGGAGCTTGGCTTGCAAAATATAAAAAGACGAGAAAACGCCATAACTACGGCCGTTTTGCCGTCAAATTCCGCTAAAAAGCTGCC
>CAURKE010000083.1:0-4696 GCA_963525055.1 uncultured Campylobacter sp.
ACTTCAAGTAGCACCCAGCGCTCGTTTTTGCGGACGACGAGCGAGATTTTTAGTTTCGTGGATGGATTATCGGGGATCTTGCGCTTGTATTTCTCGTCCGCCTCGTCGATGACGTAGCGATTTAGCTGCGCGCCGCTCGCGTCTAACTCGATGATGTAGAGCCTGTTGCGTATTTTGCCGCTCGCGTCCTTTTCGCCGTTGCGCAGATTGTATTTAAAAAATATCTCATAAGTTGCGATTAGCTCGTCGTTTTGTCGCTGTTCGGGCGCGTATTTGCCGCCCGCTTGCAGCGAGGTCGCGCAGGTCAAAACGATAAAAAGCCTTAACAAATTTTTCATCTATCTCCTTGGGTTTTGCGCTTGCATTGTGGCGGCGACTTTGCGTAAATTTAGAGCCTGTGTCGCGCTTGGAAATTCGCGAATTTGCCATCGCGTTTTGTTTGTATCCGTTTGTTTTGCAAATCGGCGCTAGCTCGTCAAATTTGCCCGCTTGTCGGTTCGGCCAAAATTGACTTATCGCTCTTAGCTGTTTTACCGCGATTTTACCTTGTCGCCGCTTCCTGAGCGCGCTAGCCTTTTACTTTAAAATCGCAAAGCCGATGCCGACCTTATCGGTGTGGCGGTTGTAGTCGATGAGGCTCTCGCCGTATCCCGTGAAGTACTTCACGTAGCCGTAAACGCCGCTTTTTCCAAATGGAAACAGCCACCCAAGCTCGCCCGCGCCGCGGTTGGTTTTATCAAAATGCAGGTTGTTGCGCACCATCGCCGTAAAGATATGGCCGCGGTAAGGCAGAGCGAAATTTATATCCATGTTGCCGAGGTATTTTTCGATGTCGGGGTTATCGTCGCTGCCTTTGCTTTCCGGTATGCGCGCCCACGCTCGCGGGATCACGACGAGGCTGCCGGCGTAAAGTTTGGCCTCGAGATAGACGCGGTTCCACGAGCGCGATTTCTCGCCGCCCTGGCCGTTACTCTCGTGCAAAAGTCCCGCGCGCAGGTAGTCAAGGCTCGGCAGCGCCTCAAATCTCATCGGGATAGTCATGAAGATCTCGGGGCGATAGTTGGTCTCGCGAAACGGTGTAGAGCCCTTGGCAGTCTGCCACCACGAGCTTTGCGAGTAGCCGGCCGAGATCGTTTCGTTCATGTCAAATATGTCGTAAAGCAGCGGCTTTTGCAAGCTGATCTGAAAAGCGGTCTCAAATCGGCGTCTGCCTTCGACGTCGTTAAATGCGTAGGTTGCGGGCAGGAGGTAGTTTAGATGGTGCATTTTTAAACCCAAAATTTCATCCACGTCGTATGCCTCGCCGCTTTCAAATTTCGCTTTCGGGCGCTCTTTGGAGGCGATCTTTTGCTCCTCTACGGGCGCGTCCGCTACGCTATCTGAGGGCGCGATCACGGAGCGCTCCATTGCGGCAGTTTCGCCGTCCTCGTCCGTAAATATTGCCTTTTTAGCCGCTAGCTTATAAAGCTGAAGGGCTCTTGTTTTGTCGCCTTCATGCTCAAGCTTTGCGGCGGCTTCGTATAGTCGTTTGGCTTCGTCTTTAGCGGTCGGTTCGGTTAAATTTTCAGCTAGATTTTCTGACTGCGTGGCTAAATTTTGCTTCGCCGTTTCCGCCTGGACGGCTAGGGCTAAATTTAACAAAATCGCCAGTAAAACGATAATTTTTTTCATATTTTTCCTTCTTTTAAGGCTTGTTCGTAATCTGCCTGATAGTTGATGTTAAAAAACTCGTCTTCGCGCTCGAATTTTACGATCTTGCAACGGCAGCGGTCGCGCAAAAGCCCGATTTTGTGCTCGCCCGCGGCAAAAAGCTCGCCCGCCGCGTCTGCTAAATCCCCGCTAAAAAATCCGCAAAGCGAGTGCGTATGCGACTCGTCCGCAGCGATGACCATATCGTATTCGCCGGCAAATTTATATAGCTCGCGCACGCACTCTTCACTAACAAAAGGCATATCGGCCGGTATGATAAAAACGCTTTCGTTTGGGAAATTTCTAAGGATGCTGTAGAGCGCTAGCATCGGAGAAAATGCGTCCGGGCTCAAATTTGCCGTATCTTGCGCGGAAATTTGAGCGGAGTTTGTCGACGCATCGTTGCGCGCCTCGGTCAAATTTAACCGCGAGAACTCCTCTGGGCTAGCGTCTTTGACGAGCGGTAGGGGCGGGTTAAATTTGTCGAATTTGGAGCTAACGAATACGCGCTCGAAAATCCGCCCGAATTTATGCGCTCCGTAGTGCGTGAGCGTCGCAAATCCGCCAAAAGGCAGCAACGTTTTGTCGCGGCCCATTCGCGAGCTTTTGCCTCCGGCTAAGATGACGCATGTTTTCATTTTTTTCCTTAAGCAAAATTATAAGGCTAACTTTAGCTAAAAACGGCTTTGATTTACCAAAATGCACCAGCCGCGCCCCAAAAAATAGTATAATGCGGATTTTAAAGGAGAAAAAATGAGCGAGAAAAATTTGCAAATTTTAGGTTGGATAGGCACGTGCCTATCGGTCATTATGTATATTTCCTACATCCCGCAGATAATGGGCAATCTCGAGGGCAACAAAACGCCTTTTATCCAGCCTCTAGCCGCAGCGATAAACTGCACGATCTGGACTAGCTACGGCCTGCTAAAAGCTAAAAAAGACTATCCGCTAGCGGCTGCGAATTTGCCGGGGATAATTTTCGGACTTTTAGCGACGATAACGGCGTTTTAAGAGATAAAACCGCTAAATTTGCCGATGCGGTGGAGTTAAATTTTATTTTTTGACGCGAGTTTCGGTAGCTCAAATTTGTAAATTTGAAGTTAAATTTAAATGCAATTTTTCTGAATCGTTTTGCCGTATTTTTAATATCTTGATTTTCTTGTTAAGGGGAAAGGGGCTTGAATTACGCTCTGCCAGCGGTTGCGAGCGTAGCGGTCTTTTTTGGCGGAGCGAAGCGAAGGTAGTGAACGCAGTAAAGCTAAGCAAAAGCTCACTTTTATATCCACCTTTTTCTTTTTCTTGGGGGGGGGCGGAAGGGGTTTCTACTTACGAAGCGTCGCCCCTTCCGCCCCCAAACCCCCGCCAACCCCACTGCACGTGAGAGGTTGCTGCACTGCGTGCAGGTTAAATTTGGCGCTAACGTGCTGCGTATTCAAATTTACGTTTTCACGATGCGGGTCTCGGTGGGTAAAATTCGCAAATTTGACCCCAAATTTGAGCGTAAAACAATAAGGCGCCGTATTTTTTCTTTAGACGAGGCGAAAATGAGCCGAGCGAGGGCGCGTATACAAAATACGTAACCGAGCTGCGGCGACATTTTCAACGAAGTATAAAGAGAAAAGACAAGCCGCCAAATTTTAAAGATCGCGCGGATCGGCGATCTTGCCCATTACCGCACTCGCCGCCGCTACGGCCGAGTTTGCCAGATATACCTCGCTCGTGCGATCTCCCATACGGCCGACGAAGTTTCTATTGGTCGTACTCACGCAGCGTTCGCCCACGCCCAAAATCCCCATATATCCGCCTAGGCACGCGCCGCAGGTCGGGTTACTTACGACCGCGCCAGCCTCGGCAAATATATCCATCAGTCCCTCTTTTTGCGCTTGCAGGGCGATCTTTTGCGTCGCAGGCGTGATGATGAGGCGGGTTTTGCGCGCTACTTTGCGACCTTTTAGGATTTCAGCCGCGATGCGTAGATCGCTTAGCCTGCCGTTTGTGCAGCTACCGATAAAGGCCTGATCGATAGCGATATCGTCTTTTACCGCTTCGCGCACGCTCTTGCCGTTGCTAGGCAAAAACGGATAGGCGATCACGGGATCGAGCTTGCTAACGTCGATCTCTAAAATTTGCTCGTAATTTGCACCCTCGTCGGAGTAGTGCAGCTTCGGCTCGGCGCGTAAATTTTTGCCTTTTAAAAACTCTTTTGTTGTTTCATCGACCGCGATGATGCCGCTTTTGCCGCCGGCCTCGATCGCCATGTTACACATCGAAAAACGTCCGTCCATATCGAGGTTCTCTATCGTCTCGCCCGTAAACTCCAGCGCCTTATACAGCGCGCCGTCTACGCCGATGCGGCGGATGATTTCTAAGATGAGGTCCTTGCCGTAGACATGGCGGTCTAGCTTGCCGCGAAAGATCACTTTGATAGTCGGCGGTACCTTAAACCAATTTTTGCCCGTTATCATCGCGTAGGCTAGGTCGGTGCTACCCATGCCCGTGGCAAAGGCTCCCAGCGCACCGTGCGTACAGGTGTGGCTATCGGCGCCGATGATGACGTCGCCGGGCACTACGAGGCCTTTTTCGGGCAAAAGCGCGTGCTCGATACCCATGTCCTTCTCGTCGAAATAATTTTTTAAATCGTGCTTATACGCAAAATCGCGGCTGATTTTGGCTTGGTTGGCGCTTAGGATGTCTTTTGCGGGGATGTAGTGGTCCATCACGACGCTAAAGCCGTCTGGGTTAGCTAGCCTTGTCGCGCCGCTTCGCTCAAACTGCTTGATGGAGATAGGAGTCGTGATGTCGTTGCCGATGACCATGTCGATGTCGCTCTCGATGATCTCGCCCGCGAAAACCTCGCGCCCTACGTGCTCGCTGAAAATCTTTTCAGTGATGGTTTGCTTTGAGTTTTGCATAAATTTTCCTTTTTTGCGGATGCCGCGCATTTTTAAAATTTAGCGATTTTAGCGAAAAATGGATAAAAAGAGATTGAGATTAAAATTTGAGCGTT
>CAURKE010000084.1:0-4617 GCA_963525055.1 uncultured Campylobacter sp.
TTATCGCTGCGGCGTGCAAGGAAAAAGGCATCGCGTTTTTAAAAGGCGAAGGCAAGGTAAATATCCGAAAAAAATCGACAAATACGTGCGAAACGAGCGCGCCGACCCCTCGCGCGAAAACTCCGATAAACGAAAAATACAGCGTCACCGTAAACGGCAAGAAATTTGACGTCGAAGTTGCCGACGCTGACGGCAAAGCCGAGATAAAAAGCGTAAAACCCGCAAGCGTAGCGCACATGCCGCCCCCGGAGCTCTCTCCGGCTAAAACGACAGGCGGCAGCGGCGAGCCGGTGAAAAGTACGCTTCCGGGAAACGTGTTTAAAATCCTAGTTGCAGTGGGCGATAGCGTGAAAAAGGGACAAAGGATGTTCGTGCTAGAGGCCATGAAGATGGAAATAGACGTAAACGCTCCAAAAGACGGACTTGTGACGTCTATAGAGGTACAGCAAGGGCAAACCGTAGCAAACGGTCAAATTTTAGCGAAAATTTAATCCAAAAAAGGAAGAAAAATGGTAAACGAAATAGAAAAATTAGGTCTTAAGGACATCAAAAAAATCAACCACAACCTAAGCTACGACGAGCTTTTTGAGCTTGAAAAGGCTATGGGCGAGGGACGCGTGTCAAGCAACGGCACTTTTATGGTGGATACTGGCATATTTACGGGTCGAAGCCCAAAAGATAAGTACTTCGTAAAGCAAGACCCGAGCCAAAAATACATCGCGTGGGGCAAGGTAAATCAGCCCATTTCAAAAGAGCTTTTCGATAAGCTTTTAGCCAAAGCTAAAGCCCAGCTAAGCGGCAAGGAAATCTTTATCCAAGACGCGTTTTGCGGCGCGAGCGAAAAGAGCAAAAAATCGGTTCGTTTCGTAACCGAAGTCGCGTGGCAGGCGCATTTTGTTAAAAATATGTTCATCCGCCCAAGCGAGGCCGAGCTAGCTAAATTTAGCCCGGATTTCGTGGTTTTTAACGCGTGCAAATGCAAAAACGAAGAGTGCAAAGAGCAAGGGCTAAACTCCGACGTTTTCGTTATCTTTAACGTCGAGGAAAACGTCGCGGTTATCGGCGGTACGTGGTACGGCGGCGAGATGAAAAAAGGCATTTTTTCTATGATGAACTACTGGCTACCGCTTGAGGGCAAGCTAAGCATGCACTGCTCGGCAAACGTGGGCAAAGAAGGCGACACGGCGTTATTTTTCGGCCTAAGCGGTACGGGCAAAACGACTCTCTCTACAGATCCAAACCGCAAGCTAATAGGCGATGATGAGCACGGCTGGGACGACGAGGGGATATTTAACTTCGAGGGCGGCTGCTACGCGAAGTGTATAAACTTAGACCCGAGCAGCGAGCCTGAAATTTACGCCGCGATCAAACACGACGCGCTGCTTGAAAACGTGGTCGCGGATGAGGCCGGAGTCGTGGACTACAAAGACGGCAGCAAGACCGAAAACACCCGCGTCAGCTACCCGATCTATCATATCGACAACTACGAGCCAAGCTCTGCGGGCGGCCATCCCAAAAACATAATCTTCCTAACCGCCGACGCGTTCGGCGTTTTGCCGCCGGTTGCAAAACTAACCAAAGAGCAGGCGATGTATTATTTCCTAAGCGGCTACACGGCCAAAGTCGCAGGCACCGAGCGCGGTATCACCGAGCCCGTGGCGACATTTAGCGCGTGTTTCGGCGAGCCGTTTATGCCGCTGCACCCGACCGTTTACGCTAAGCTGCTGGGCGAAAAGATCGACAAACATAATGTCAGCGTCTATCTGGTAAACACCGGCTGGAGCGGCGGCGCGTACGGCGTGGGCAAGCGAATGAGTATCAAAGCCACGCGCGCGTGCATAAACGCGATCCTGGACGGCAGTATCAAAAAGTGTGAATTTGAAAATTTTGGTATTTTTAACCTAGCGATCCCAAAAGAGCTAGCAGGCGTCGAGACAAAGCTGCTAAATCCTATCAATACGTGGGAAAATAAGGACGAGTACGTCGCGACTCGCGATAAGCTCGCAAAGATGTTTGAAGAGAATTTTAAACGCTACGAAGACGTAAAAGAGGGCGTGGAATACGCAAAAGCCGGACCTAAGGCTTAAATTTAAAGGGCGCTGGTTGAAATTTTACTCTGTAAAACGCGGGCTTAAATTTAGCCTTTTAGTCTGCGCCTTTTTTCTCTCTGGTTGCGATATCTTGGGCGGGCAGGGTAAAGACTCCGCGCTAAAGTCCGCCAAGCAGCCCGAGTTTTCTTTCGTTCCGGACTCTGATGCGGTCGCGTATCTAAACGAGTACCGCCGAGGCTCCGGACTCTCTAGCCTAAGACAAAATCAAATTTTAAGCCAAGCCGCCAAAAACCATGCCGACTATAGCGCCCAAAACGAATACATGGGCCACGACGAGACGGCAGGACGGGCTAAATTTAGCGGCGCGACTCCGGCCGACAGAGCTCTAGCCGTGGGCTACAAATCAACTCTAGTGCTTGAAAACATCGCTTATAAAAGCGACTTTAAAGAGGCGGTGGACGGGCTGTTTTCGGCGATCTATCACCGGTTTGCGTTTTTAAATTTGAGCGTCGATGAGGTCGGCTACGCGCTCGCGTCCAAAGATAAATTTAACACCTTCGTCTTTGAGATGGGCAACTCTAGGCTTAACGCCTTTTGCGCCAGAGGTGCCGGCGATACGGGCGCAGGGCGGTTTTATACCAACGTCTGCGCCGATAAAAATCTAAAAATCAAAGACGCCAAATTTGACAACTTCACAGGCGCGATGAAGCCATACGTCAAATTTCCGGACGCTACCGCGGTAACGCCCTATTTTAGCGGCGAGATCCCGGATCCATTCCCTGAGTGCAAGATCACGGCAAACCCCGTTAGTATCGAGTTTAACGCAAACGCGAGCGAGGTCAAATTTAAAGATTTCGAGATATTTAAAGACGGGCAAAAGATCCAAAATTTGCACGTCATCACGAGCGCCAACGATATAAACTCCAAATTTTCGTCCAAGCAGTTCGCGGCTTTTTCGAGGGAAGTTTTTGACTTCGGAGCGCAGTACGAAGCGGTTTTTAGCTACGAGCAAGCAGGCGCGCGAAATCAAAGCGCCCAAAGCGCGGGTGTGCAGCTAAAGCAGATAAAATGGAGCTTTAAAACCAAAACTCCGCAAAATCCATATTTCGACGCGCGCGACGGCGACGTGCTGGGCGTGGATGCGGATAAGACCTACGAGATATTTTTCCGCCCCAAAGACTGCAACGACCTCATGACGCGCTACTCTTACAAGGCTTCGGGCTTTATGACGCCCACGGTCGCGCAAAGCGGCACGAACACGATAAGCGTGAAGCTAAAAGGCATGGCCGGCGATACGCTAAGTATCGTAGCGGGCGGTATGAGTGTCAAAGTGCGGCTCAAAACCAGCTCGCCCGAAGCCGTGCGCGAGAGGAGGGCGTTTTACGTCAAGGCTGGGCTGATGATCGCCGGCGTGATCGTGATTTTTGCGCTAATCGGTAGAAAGATGAGGCGGTAAATTTACGCCGCTTTTTTTGGATCGGGTTGTTAAATTTAAGCTTTGGATGGCAAATTTTACTTTGTAAATTTGACGACTGCCCCCGCAGACATCGCTTTTATTAAATTTGATAATGCTTGAGGCGCGATAATTTAGCTTTTTTCTAAATGGCGCGTTTTGTTTGAGTTTTTGCCGTCTGCCGCTCGTCTAAAACTTATAACTACGCACGGTTGTGCCGGTAAACGTTATGCGTCATTAAATTTGACGACTCATTTTCCTGCAAGGTCGTAAAGCGTATATTTTAAATTTCATCCCCGTATATCTCATCCGCAAGTTTTAAAATTTTATCCCGCACCGCCTCAGGAGCGTAGATATCCATCCACTCTATCCCGTTTGACGCACTAAAAAGCACGGCGATCCGCCCCTCGCTCATGGCGCGCTTGGCAAGCTTGGTCGCCGCGGGGCTGTTGCCCATATTTGGCGTTTCGTCTATGCTTATCTCGGCGCAGCGGCGCAAAATAGGCGCTAGATCAAACTCGCCCTCGAGCAAAATAATAACCGAGCCGCGCCTAAAGCTGCAGGCGTTCCAAAAAATCTCGGCGCCGTTTACGCATTCGCGCGCTAGATCGAGGCGAAATTTGCTCCGCTCGCGCACGAAAAAACTAAACTCGCTTAAGTTTAACGGGTGCTCCACGCTACCGAAAGCCCCTACGATACTATCTTTGCGCCCGTTATAGACGTAGGCGGCGAGCGCGTTTTTCAGTAGCGGCGCGATGATCTGATCGTGCGCGCTCGTGTGATCGCCGTCTCTGGCACGCCCCGCGATCTTTACGAAAAACGGCTTGAAATACTCCATAGACGCTCCTTAAATTTATAAAATTTGCTCGCTTTTGCTTTTAAATTTGGCGCTCGCGGCGGTTAAATTTAGCTCGCTGCCGTCGCATTTTCGGCTTGTTTTTCAGACGTCGCCGTTTTAAATTTTAAAATTTTATGCAGGTTTTAGCGCGTAAAATTTAAAGCGCCGTTTTTCTAAATTTAGGCGTGCTCTTAGAATGCTGTGCGTCTAAATTTAATGCCCTAAAATTTCAAATTTATCGCCGTGCACCGCGATCGCTTCAGCGTTATTTATCG
>CAURKE010000085.1:0-4551 GCA_963525055.1 uncultured Campylobacter sp.
ACGATCATGCCGCCGCTTTTTTCTTTCCATTCCCAGACTTTTTCTACGAATTTTTCGCGTCCGAGCTCTTCTTTTTTGATGCCTTGGGCTAGGAGCTGCTTTTCAACGACGTTTTGCGTGGCGATACCTGCGTGATCAAGGCCCGGCTGCCACAGCGTTTTGTAGCCGTCCATTCTTTTGTAGCGCGTCATTATGTCTTGTAGGGTAAAGGTTAGGGCGTGTCCGATATGAAGCGAGCCCGTTACGTTTGGAGGCGGCATCATGATGCAAAATTTACGGCCGTCTTTGCGTATGTTTTTGTTCGCGTCTATCTCGAAATATCCGCGTTCTTCCCAAATTTTATAAAATTTATCTTCTACTTCTTTTGCGTCGTAAAATTCCGCCATATTTTATCCTTAATAATTGTTTAAAAAATGTCGGATTTTACTACAAATTTGCTAATAGTATGTTTAAAATAGGTTGTTTTTAAGAATAGGCAAAGAAAGCGAAGCGGCTAAAAAACCGCTTCGCAAAGGATTATTTGACGATAAATTCGTGCTGAGCTAGATCGTAGTCGCTCATACTTTCGTCGTACATATTTTCCGTGATGACCGCAGGCAGCATGCACTTACCGCTCATGACGACGCGAAGAGGCGTGTAGAGCACGTGCGCATCCTTACTAGCGTCCAAGCTATAAAAGCTCAAAACTCTATCGTCCTCGATGTTTTGATGCTCGAGAGTTAAAGAGTTTTTCGTAGCTTCCGTTCTTACGTTTGGTACGATGTTTTCGTTTACCACCTCAAGGCAAGGGCTGATCGTTTCGTTTATCACGCCGTTTCTGATAAATTCATTCGTTTTAAGAGAAAGCTTCGAGTAGATGACGTCGTTTACCTTAAGCGCGTTGATATCAATCTCTTTGCCGTCTTTACCGACGAAAGTTCTGTAGATATCAAGCCCTTTTTTGTCAAATTTATGATTTACGTCTAGCTTTTTGTAGCCTGACGCGCTAACGCCTAGATACACGGCTGCGCCGTTTTCAGGCACGATAGTGATCTCAGGCTTTTTAGGAGCGATGTTGATAGCTCCGCGACCGTCGAAATTTAGATCGTGTCCGTCGGCGATAAGCTTAAATTTGTTTTCGCTTGAGACGTCTTTGATATATGCTCTTAGCGCTCTTAGCGTAAATGCGCGCTCCTGCGTCGAATGTAGCTTATCGACGCGGGCGATCAGGTAGTCCGCTAGCTCGTCGCTAAATGCGTTTTTCTCAAAGTGATTAGCGTGTAAAAGCAGCATAAAGGCCTTGTTTCTGATCTCTGAACCGAAGTTATCTGCTAGCTCTTTTTCGCGGTTATAGGTCGATTTATTTAGCTCTTTTAGCACTTTTTCGCTCTCTTTATTTAACCCCTCGTTTTTGAGGATCGCCGCCATCAAGTAGCCCTCAAGCGCGCTGCCTTGGTATCTCTTTTGATCGTATAGAGCGTTTAGCTTTGATCTATCGAGTTTCTTTTGCGTGCTTAGGACGTAGGCTGCGTAAAGAGCTTGGAAGTTGTCGTTGCTGCCAAACGCCTTTAACCAGTCGATCGCTTTATTTTTTACGTGGCTATCAAGCGCAAAACCTGATCTTTCAAGCGTAAATAGCATATCGATAGAGTAGATAGAAGCAAAGTTGTTCGTGTAGCCTAGCTGATTCCAGTAGCCGATGCTGCCGTCTGTTTTTTGCATATTGACGACGTCTTGCAAGCCAGCTTCGACGAATCTTCTTCTATCGGCTTCTTTTGCTTTAGCTTCTTTAGAATCATCTCCGCCAAGCACTAGGAAATTTAGCTCAAAAAGCTTACTTGAGCGCTGCTCGGCGCATCCGTAAGGGTAGTTTACGAGCTTATCG
This sequence comes from uncultured Campylobacter sp., assembly GCA_963525055.1. Lineage (GTDB taxonomy): Bacteria > Campylobacterota > Campylobacteria > Campylobacterales > Campylobacteraceae > Campylobacter_A. The sequence goes on from CAURKE010000085.1 coordinate 1,865, forward strand.
CTATTTGCGCTTAATACGCCTTTTATAGAGCTTGAAGCGTCGATCCTGATGCGTTTAAACTCGCTGTCAAGCTTAAATGTTTTTTCCACGGTAGCCTGGAAATTTTTAGCGTAGGTACTAAGCGGATAGGCGTGGATGACGTCAAGCTTTTGCGAGTATGTATAGCCGTTTTTACCGTCGTTTGCGGTGAAATTTATATAGGATTTGCCCGTAGCGTTAGCGTCGATGACGAAATTTAATTTCGCATTTTCGTTAGGTTTTAGCTCGATGCTGTCAACTGCTAGCTGCGCGTTTAGGTTCGTATCTATGCTTAGAGCAACGGTTTTTGGCTCTTTAGTGGTGTTGATCACTCTTAGCGTGTAGTTTACCTGGTCGCCCTGGATCAAATACGCAGTTTGCGTCGGTTTTAGGATGATGTCGTCTTTTACCTTGACGGCATTTACGCTAAAGCCGAGCTTATCGCCGATGACGCTAAGTACGGCCAAATTTATCTCGGAGTTAAAGTCGCTAGGCACCTCTACGTCAAAGTTCGCTACGCCGTCCGCACCCGCTTTTGCGGTTTGCATTTTGATGTAGGTTTTGACGTTTTTCTTATCGACCGGGCTAGCAAATTTTGCCATTCTCATCTCCATAAGGGCAGCCGCCGCGTCACCGCCGAAGCTTAGTACTTTACCGTCTTTTTTAAATCCGCTCAAATTTGCGTAGATGTCGTAGTCAAGCACGCCGTCGTTTAAAATTTTGTCAAAAAAGTCAAGCGGGCTCTTTAGCTTTTGATTTGTTACTTGTAGCACGCCTTCATCAACTGCAAATAGCGTAACCTCCGCATTTGGCTCAGTTTTTACGGTAGTTTTAAATTTGGAGTTTGACTTCACGACTTTTGGCGCTTCGATGCTGACGTTTGTTGCTCGGTATGATTTATCCGCTTTTGCATAGACTTTATCATAGGTTCTAAACGGCAAGACGTCGTTATCGGCTACGCGCATGATGGATGCGGTTACATAAAGTCCCTCAAAATCGAAGTCAAGGTCAAATTTGGCGTTTGCTACGTTGTTTTCTATATTTACGACTTTATACTTTTTGACGTTTTCTGACTCGACCGTGATGATACCGATGCCGCTTTTTAGCACAGAGCTAACGTCTACGTTTAGCGAGTCGCCTTTTTTATAGACTTTTTGATTTAGCTTGATTTTGGCTTTAGCTAGCTCTTTTGTCGGCTGCAGCGTGCCGCCGTAGTCCCAGCCGCTAACATATATATCTAAATTTGCCGAGTGGCCGCTTAGGATATCGGAAACCACGACTATGAAGTCGCCGCTTTGACTAAAATCATAAACGAATTCGTTACCGCTAAGAGTATCGCTAAAGACCTTTTCGTAGCGTTTGTTCCATTTTAGATAGCCTTCTTTGTCGTAGTTGTATTCCCAGATCGCTTTTTTGATCTCGACGGCTTTTTGTCTATCTTTTAGTTCTTCATCTTTAAGCGGATCGACGCTGACGAAATTTAGCGTTAGTTTGGAGTTTGCGTCGATGTAGGTGTCGTTTGCTCTGACGCCGACCATCACGTCAAAAGGATATACGCTAAAGTCGTTGCTAGCGCTTACGTTTTTGCCGTCATCGTTAATGGTAAACACCGCGGTGCCTTTTAAAATGCTCGCGATTTTACCTTTGTTTTGCAGCTTAAACGCAGTTGCGCCTTTACCTTCGCCGTCTAGAGTTACGGGCTTAGTAAATTGATCTAGGCCGTTTGCGGCGTATTCGCCGTTGCTAAATTTATACTCTTTAAATTTATCGTTTTTGTAATCTTGTTGATATAAATTTAACGCCACGTCGCCTTCTAAATTAGCCGCCGCTCCGCCGAAAAGGTAGTTGCTTTGCAGTTTTATGTCTATTAGATCATCTAGAGCGTAAATTTGCTTATCCAGCTTGACCTCGTTTTTGATGCGTTGCGGAGTGAAGGACTCGACTGAAAAGTCGTAGCTATCGATGATTTTATTTGCAAAGATCACTTCAAATTTAAACGTTCCCGTTAGTCCCGAGTTTACCGGCTCGTCGAAATTTATCACGCCAAGCTCGGTCGTGTTTATGCTTTTATCTAGGATTACTTTGTTTTGCGGATCTCTGATTTTTAGCTTAACGGGCATGTTTGAGAGGCTCTTAAACAGCGCGTTTTTGATGATGATCTCGCCTTTTATGTTTTCTTGCGGGCGGATGATGTTGCTAGCAAAATGCAAATATGCATTATAAATTTCGCTTCTATCTTTAGCGTCTAAATTCGACTCCTCGTTTAGGCGTTTGTTTTGCGATAGCGCGATAAAGCTTTGCTCTTTGCCTAGCGTTAAAACCGCGCTTGAGACGTCTTTGCCGATGTCTTTTTTATTAAATTTAAACACGCCTTCGTCGTTTGTGATGCCGCTTGCGATGAGATTGTTTTTGACGGAGTAGATTTTGACGTCCGCGTTTGCGACCACTTCGTTTTTACTCAAGCGGTTGGCAAATAAAAACACCTCGTCTTTTGAAACTTTCATGCTTAGGCCGATATCGGTTAGATAGACCGCTTTTTGTACGCTTTTATCTTTGTCGTAGTAGATCGTGACTAGATAAACTCCGTCGCCGCCCTCGGCAAAGTCAAGCTTGATCTTGCTTTTTTGCATTTCGTTTTGAGCGCCGCCGATCTCGTAGTTTTTGCTAGC
>CAURKE010000086.1:0-4509 GCA_963525055.1 uncultured Campylobacter sp.
TTTTAGCTTAAAGTAGCGTTTTTGCGAGGCTTACGCAGGCATTTATATTTTGCTGAGCACTCACTGCGGGTGAGGTAAAAATTTCTAGCTCTTTTGCCGTCGTAAGCCCGATAGCAACGGCTTTATAGCTCACATCCCAGCCGAAATTGCGAGTAAAATTTCGTACCGCCGAGGGAGCCGTAAAAATAATCACGGAGTTTTTGGGCGGTTTTTGCTCCTCGTTAAGCGGTTTAAAAACGTTTTCGTAAGCGATTATCTGCGTCAAATTTACGCCGCTTTCCCGCAAAATTTCGCCCACTCTTGAAGCCGTCTCGCGCGCTCTTAAAAATAATGTTTTTTTGCCCTTTAAAAACGGTGCGATCTCAGCGGCAAAGTCGTTTCCGTGAGCGTTTTTTGCAGTGTAAATTTGAGCAAAGCCAAACTCGCTAGCCGCACGGCTAGTACCGTCGCCGATGGAGTAAATTTGCAAACCAGCGGGCGAAATTTGATTAAATTTTAGCGCATTTACGGAGTTTTTAGAGGTCAAAACTAGCGCGTCAAATTCGGCTAAATTTACGCTAAATTTATTAAATTTGATCTCGTTTAAAACCAGCGTCTTTACGCCCTCAAATTCCAAATTTGACCCGACCAGATAGATCATTTTCGCCCTTAAATTTATGATTTTGCGTCCGAATTTTACCGCAAATCCTTAAAATTTAAAAGCCGTAGCCAAAAAGCAAATTTTACTTTGCTACGTTGCGCCTACTTAGATACTCTTTTGCCTTTTGTTTTAGCGCTTTATACAGTTTGCCGGCATCCTCTGCGCCGTATTTTTTCACCAGTCCGTTGTGAAAATCGCCCAAATTTTTACTCTCAAATGCGATTTTTCTAATCTCTTGCTTTTTAACCTCATCTATTTTGAGCACGAGCTGCGTTTTTGCCGCATTTTCAGCTTCATTTTTTACTTCGTTTTGGGGCGCGGAAGCTTGCTTTGATTTTTGCGGCGGACGCTTGTTTGATAAATTTTGCCCTTTTTCGTCCGAATTTAAATTTTTACTAGAAGCATTAGTGCTCAAATTTTGCTCTACCTGTTCATTAGAAGCTAGTTTATCGCTCGAACTCGACTCGACAACCTCAACTTCCTCGATTGCTGCCGAACTGCTTTTTCTCTCTAAAGATTGCAGTTTTTCTGGCTCCAAATTTTGAGCGATTTGCGAGCTATTTTCTAAATTTTGATCGATTCGCGAACCAACTTCTAAATTTTGCTCTTTTGCTGAGGCGCTTTGAGCGTGCAAAATCTCGCCGCTCAAATTTGACTCGATTTGCGACTTTTCTCGCTCATTAAATTTTTGCTCGTTGCCTTGCGTCGCCGGCCTACATTTTGAGGAATTTGGCGCTGCAATACGCTTTACTTCGCCTTTTTGCGCGTTTTCTATTTGAGGTTTTTTGTAAATTTTCCTAGCATCCTCTTTTAGCGCATTATACACGCCCGCGCCGTTTTTGCTGCCGAATTTTGAGATAAATTTCATATGAAGCTCGCTGAGGCTGCCCGAGTTTCGTATCAAGATCGCGATTTCGTCTTGATTTTCTTCGATGAGCTGCGCCGTATGCGAGCGGTTGAAGTCAAATTTGAGCTTATGAAATTTACTGCCGTTTTTATCTTGTTTATTAAAAAAATCTATCACGTCGTCGTAAAATTTATCGTTGCTGACGATGTAAATTTTGTCTTTTTTGTGCGAGAGTTTGCCCATTAAAAAAGTAATTATTTTATCAGCATAGTCCTTGTGAGCGCTTTGTAAAAGTATAATTTTTATTTTGATTTTTCGCGCCAAAAACCACGCCAAAACGGAGATGCTTAGCTTTTGTCTATTGTTGGTTACGATATAAATTTTATCTTTTTGTCCTAGCTTTTTTAGCGTTGCTAGATTATCTACGCTTATGTTTTCGTCGTCTATTATAAATCTTGCCATATATTTCCTAAACGAGTCGGGGCAATCGCCCCGAAACTCTACATCTTATCTTTTGTTACGATGAGTAACATTTTAAATTTTTCAGGGATCTTTAGCCCGTGCGGGATTTTGCCCGGAAGCACAATGGTATCGCCCTTTTTGATATCAAAATGCTCGTCGCCGATGGTTAGTTTCATCTCGCCGTCAAGCGCAACCAAAAGCGCATCGCCCGGAGCCGCGTGAGTGGAGAGCTGCTGGTCTTTTGAAAACGACAGTAGCGACATCGAGCCGCTTTCGTTTTTGACGAGTGTTTTGCTCACGATTTTGCCTTCTTCGTATTCGACCGCATCTACTAGGCTAAAAATAGCCGCCTTAGGTAAATGATCTATCATTAAGTCCTCCTTAAAATCGATTGAGACGTATTTCGTCGGTTCGTTGAAAACTAGTTTTCGCCACACTTTTTTCTCTATCAGGCAGGCCTCTTCGCCGCCTAGACGCATCTGTTTTTCGCCGTAGTGCAAACTCGCGCCGCCCTCAACGACCCACGCAAGGCTGTCGCAAAATAGCATCTCGTGATCTAGCTCCTCGCCCGCGTCAAAGGCAAACACGTCGACGTGAGCGTTCTCGCAATCAAAAATTCTCTTGCTAACGACGCTTTTTGCGATCACTTTCGTGTCGGCGTTTAGGTTGTAAATTTTACTCATTTTTCTTCCTTTCGTAAATTTACGTGTCATTGTAGCTAAAGTTTTTGGACGATTTGTTGATAAGGATTATCTCTTTTTGTCAAATTTGAGTCGGTTTAAAATAAAATTTAGGCGCAAAACGCCTAAATTTTACTCCCACTCTATCGTTGCGGGCGGTTTGCTCGAGATATCGTAAACTACGCGGTTGATGCCGTCAACTTCGTTTATGATGCGGCGAGAGACGTTTTCTAGCAGATCGTACGGCAGGCGCGAGAAGCTAGCCGTCATACCGTCGCTGGCGTCCACTACGCGTATGCACACGGCGTTTTCGTAGGTGCGGTTATCGCCCATGACGCCGACGGAGTGCACGTTTAGCAGCACGCAAAACGCCTGCCACGTTTTGTTATACCAGCCGCTTGATTTTAGCTCGTCGCGTAGGATCACGTCGGCTTTGCGCAGTAGCTCGAGGCTCGGCGTATTTACCTCGCCCATTATGCGGATCGCAAGGCCTGGTCCAGGGAATGGATGACGGAACACGAGCTCGCGCGAAAGACCGAGCTCAAGGCCTAGCTGGCGTACTTCGTCTTTAAAAATTTCTCTTAAAGGCTCGATCAGCTCAAAGCTCATCCAATCAGGCAGCCCGCCCACGTTGTGGTGGCTTTTGATCGTCTTGCTAGATCCCACGACCGAGCTTTCGATGATGTCGGTGTAGAGCGTGCCTTGGGCTAAAAATTTGACGTTATCGTGCTTTTTAGCCTCTTTTTCAAAGATTTCGATGAAAGTTTCGCCGATTATCTTGCGTTTTTTCTCTGGATCGGTTACGCCCGCAAGCCTTTCTAGGAAAGTTTTACTCGCGTCTATGCTAACTAGTTCGACTCCAAGCTTGGTTCTGAAGGTCGCTTCAACCTGCTCGCGCTCGCCAGTTCTAAGCAGTCCGTTATCGACGAAAACCAGGATCAAATTTTGCGGTATAGCAGCAGCCAAAAGCGCGGCGGTAACGGAGCTGTCCACGCCACCGCTAACGGCGCAAAGGACTTTTTTATTACCCACGGTTTCTTTGATTTTAGCGATCTGGGTTTTAGCAAAGCTGCCCATATTCCACGTGCTTTCGCAGCCGCAGGTATATTTGGCGAAATTTTTTAAAATTTGAGTACCAAACTCGCTGTGCTGTACCTCCGGGTGAAACTGCAATGCATAAAATTTGCGCTTTTCATCGCCAAATACGCAATAAGGCGAATTTTCGCTCGTCGCGATCGCTTCAAAGCCGTTTGGCAAATTTTTTACGAGGTCGGAGTGACTCATCCAGACGGTTTGCTTTTCAGGCGTATCGGTAAAGAGCGGATGAGATTTTAGGACGCTAAGGCTTGCTTTGCCGTACTCTTTGTGAGAGGCAGGAGCGACTTCGGCGCCAAATTTATGCGCCAAAAGCTGCATGCCGTAGCAAATGCCTAAAATCGGCAGCTTTAGCTTAAAAACGCCCTCGTCGCAAAAATACGCATCCGGAGCATAAACGCTAGCAGGACCGCCGCTTAGGATTATGCCTTTTGGTTTTTTTGCTTTAATCTCCTCAACCTTGATGTTAAAAGGCAAAATCTCGGTATAAACGCCCTGCTCGCGCAGGCGTCTAGCGATGAGCTGGGTATACTGCGAGCCAAAATCCAAAACTATTATCGTGTTATTCATGAGCGTCCTTTAAAAATATAAATGAAAAATTTCAAACTGTATGTACCAGATCACGACCGATACGATATAGCCGGCAACCACTGTCCAAGCGTATTTCATATGCGCGCCGAAGGTATATATGCCCTTTAGTTTGCCCATAACGCCAACGCCGGCGGCAGAACCGAAGCTAATCATCGAGCCGCCGATACCGGCAGTCAAGGTAACTAGTAACCACT
>CAURKE010000087.1:0-4495 GCA_963525055.1 uncultured Campylobacter sp.
GACCGATCCTAGGCGTAGGCACGACGGTGACGCGCTGCGTGGAGGAGTTTGCTAGAAGCGGCAAGTCTAGCGGCGAGTGCAGACTGTTTTTAAATTTAAACAACAAACCTATCCGCCAAAACTACCTGCTTACGAATTTTCACCTGCCAAAATCGACGCTAATCATGCTCGTTACGAGCTTTGTCGGACTTAGGCAAACTATGCGGATTTACAAAACCGCCGTGGAGCAAAAGTACAAATTTTACTCCTACGGCGACGCGATGCTGGTTATATAGCCGTGAGTTTCGCGTATATTTTCCTGATTTTTGCCGCGTTTTATATAGCGGTTTTGGGCGGTTGCTATTTTATGGATAAATTTAAAAGGTCAAACGGCGTGATAAAAAAAGAAACGACGCAAAAAAACGGTACGAGCGAGATCGGCGAATCCAGCGAGGCAAACGCGCTACCAAAAGTCGATATCGCGGGCGGTTTGCTGTTTTTAGCCTCCTCGCTAAACGAGGACGCGCAAAAAAACACGAACTACGTGCTGCTAGACTACGACATCGCCTATCCTAGGCTATTTTACGCAGATATCGCGGCTCTTGCAAAGCTCATCGACGCGATGGCTCAAATTTTTCTTTTAAACGTCTCAAACTCGACCGTTACGATCAAATTTTTACTCTCGAACTACTACAAAAATAACATCAAATTTACCCTTAGCATCCACTGCGACCACGACTTTTTTACAAGCAAAAGCACGCCTCGCGTAAATATGAACGCGCAAAGCCGTAAATTTTACGAAACAGCAATGACGCTAGCCGAGCAAAACAGCTCGAGTATCAGATTTGAGTTTGATCACGGCGTGCGCGCTAGCACCGAGATTTCTCTGCGTCTTTGCGGCGATAAGCTCGATCTCATGAAAAGCTTTAAGATAAAAAATCCCAAAAATTTTAGCGCTCTCATCGCCGAGCCAAACCCGCACTCGTTTAATATCATCAAAAAAGATCTTGAGTTTATCGGTATCGACGTGAAGCCGAGCAACGAGTGGAGTATCGTAAAGCGTCACATAGAGGATATGATATTTCGCCCAAACGTCGTCTTTATCGAGGAGAGCTTGCTGCGCGAGATAGATGACGCTCTCGCTACGCTTTTGATAGAAAAAAAGATCGCGCTAGTCGTGCTAAAAACCACGAACGCGGCGGTAAATTTAAACCCGAAAATCCGCGTCTGGACGCTAGTTCAGCCCTATCTCTCCGACACTCTCGTGCGTATCTTAAACGAAGCTTACGAATTTGAGATGCAAAACGGGGATAAAATTTAGCTTTTTGAAATTTTACCCGCATTTTTAAAACTCTCTAAAGCGCCCTGCTTCGTTTGATAAGCTCAATTTTGACCCAAAACCGCTACCTCAAAATGATATAATAAGCCCAAATAACGGAGGCTAAAATGAATAAAATAACCTGCGTCTGCCTAGGCGTGCGAAGCATGCAAAGGGCGCTGAAATTTTACAGAGACGGACTAAGTTACGAGACGGATTGTAAAGACGACGACCCGCCGGTATGCTTTTTTGATACGCCGGGGACCAAATTTGAGCTCTATCCGCTAGACGCGCTGGCGCGAGATACCAGTGAAAACGATCCGCCGAAGGGAAGCGGATTTGCCGGCATCACGCTAGCCTATAACGCAAAAAACAAAGAAGACGTAGCTAGCGTCATAGAGCAAGTAAAAAAGGCGGGCGGAACTATCGCCAAGGAGCCTCAAGTTGCGTTTTGGGGCGGATACCACGCGTATTTTGCCGATCCGGACGGATACTACTGGGAGGTGGCTTGGGGGCCCGGTTTTAAATTTGACGAGGACGGGCTACTCAAATTTAACTAGCTACGGCGTCAAAGCGCTTTGATTTTAGCTGCTTAACCGCCGCAAAAAGGCAAAATCATGAAAGACATAGTCGTATACATACACGGAAAAAATGGAAGCGCGGCAGAAGCGGCCCGCTACCGACGGCTTTTTGCAGGTAGCGACGTGCTTGGATTTGATTACGAAGCGCGCACGCCATGGGAGGCGAAAGAGGAATTTGCGTCGTATTTTGAGTCTATCCTTAAAAGCCGCAAATCCGTGACGATCGTAGCAAACAGTATCGGAGCGTTTTTTGCCATGCACGCCTTGCAGGACATGCGTATAAAAAAGGCGTATTTTATCTCTCCTATCGTAAATATGGAAAATTTAATCCTAAACATGCTGTCGCAGGCAAACGCGAGCGAGGAGGAGCTGCGAGATAAGGGCGAACTGAGTACAAAATTCGGAGAAAAACTTTCGTGGAGATATCTTTGCTACGTCAGAGAACATCCTATCTTCTGGACAGCGCCGACGCATATTTTATACGGCGAAAACGACGATCTAACATCTTTTGAAACGATTTGCGAGTTTGCAAACGAGGCCGGAGCAACGCTTACAGTCATGAAAAACGGCGAGCATAGATTTAGCACGGCGGAGCAAATGCGGTTTCTTGATGATTGGATACGGCGCTATAGCCGGTAGCGGCGCCCGGCTAGGCTTGGAAGAGCTTTTTATCCAAGTCCATACGGTCAAATTTGACTCAAAATCCGCCGCTCAAGCCGCTTTTAAATTTTTACACAAAAACCTCGACTAACTTTACCGCGGAGGCAAAAATTTAGCTCAAATTTTACTCGACCTCCGCACTAGCAACGACCGGCCAAGACGCCCCCCCGACATAGCCTAGCGCAAAACTCAAATTTGCGGCCGTTTTACCGCTCGCCAAACTGCCTCAAAGCCCCAAATGCCGCTTTAAAATAATCATCGCAGCGATGCTGTCCAGCCGTCCGTCGCGCCTGCCCTCGGCGTAAATTTCGCTCGCCTCAAAGCTACTCATCGCCTCGTCCTGATAAACCACCTCGCCATCAAATTCTAGTAGCGATACGAAGTGTACGATCCGTCGCCGCATCTCGTCCTCGCTAGATCCCCCAAGCGGCACGCCTACGACCAGCTTTTTTGCTCCGTATTCGCGCAAAACGGCGCTAACGTCGCGCGCGGCTTGATCGCGATTTTTGCGCAGTACGGGCGTTTGCGGCATCACGGTTTGCCCGACGGCTAGCGCCACGCCGATACGTTTTAGCCCCACATCGATGGCCATTATGCTCATTTTCGTCCTTTAGATTTTGATTTTTGCGCCTGATTTCGGTTATTTGCAGGCAAATTTATATCGAAAAATCGCTGCCGTTTGCCGATTTTTGCGAGACATTAAATTTGTGTTACAAGCAAATCTGCACAAAGCGCCAAATTTAAGAAACTACCAAAATAATTAAACCCGCCGCAAACAAATTTGCCGTAAAATTTATCTCATAAATTTGCCTAATCTTGGCAAACGCAATCCGCTAAAAATGTTACTCCAAGCAAGCTCGCGCAAATTTAAAAAACCGCAAAAAACGGGCGAGCAAATTTCACTCTCGCACGCTAAAAAATTTACGTAATCCTAAAATTTAAAAATCGCCTGCAAATCGCGCGAATTTAAACTAAAAGCTGCTTAAATTTGCCGCCGTTTGCTCGACCTTTCAAAATTTAAACCGCTCGCCTAGCGCAAAATTACTCCGCAAATACCGTAAGCCCCGATATTCGCAGTTTGCCTTCCAGTTCGTATTCGTAAATTTTATCGCCGAATTTCGCCAAGGCCGTATCGAGACTCGCGCCGTTTTTGCAAAATTTTATCACCTCATCCTCTTGCGCGGGCGCGGGTTTGCCGCCGAAACGAAGCGCAAATTCGTCAAAATCGTTTATCAAATTTGCCGCGCCGCTAGCGACCAGCTCGTTCGTCCCATCGCTCTCGCCTAGGCGCTGAGGCAGCGTAAATATCGGCACGCCAAGCTCCTTTGCCATGCGTGCGCTTTGCATCGAGCCGCTTCTGGTATCGGCCTGCGCCACGACTAGAGCCTGCGAGAGCGCGACCACGATGCGGTTTCGTTCTAAAAATCTATAAGCAAGCGGCGGCTCGCCAGGGTCATACTCGCTAAGAGCTAGCGCGTTTTGGTAGATTTCTTTGATGATTTTGGCGTTGCTTTGCGGGTAGATTTTATTTAGTCCGTTGCCAAAAACGGCGACCGTATGCGGATACGCGCCCTTGTGCGCGGCGATATCCACGCCGATAGCCGCACCGCTAACTACGCAAACGCCGCTGTTTGCCAGCGTCCTAGCTAGCGCCTCTACGCACTGCCTGGTGTAGGCGCTTGCCTTTCTAGAGCCCACGATCGAGACCATCGGACGCTCAAGCAGAGCCAAATTTCCCTCGAAATAGAGCTTTTGCGGCGGCTTTTTAAGACGCAAAAGACCGCCAGGAAGCTCGGTTAAAACGTTCAAAAAAGATCCTTTAAATAGACGACCTCGACCTCTTGCAGGAGTTTTGTGCTTTCTTGCAGGACTTCGATCGTATTTTTGTGCGGATGGCCGATCGCGATGGCGTATGAGCGCTTTTTAGCCAGCTCGACGGCGTATTTTAGCTGCTTTC
>CAURKE010000088.1:0-4494 GCA_963525055.1 uncultured Campylobacter sp.
TCTTGCTTTTTTGCATTTCGTTTTGAGCGCCGCCGATCTCGTAGTTTTTGCTAGCGACCTCTTCGGCGTAGTTATCTAAAGGAGTTTCGGTGAAATTTAAAAAGTATCTTAAATTTTGCTCTTTTAGCTTCTCGACTACGACTTTAGCGGTGTTCGTATTTACGCTTTTTACGCCGATCTCGCCTAGGCTAGACATATACGTGCCGCTATCGGTAAACTCTAAAAATGGTTTTAGATCGCCGAATGCGACGTTAAAGATAGAGTTTTCTCGAAGCATCGAATAGTCGTCGCCAAAGCCTTTGTAGAAAGTGACTTTGTATGTCGTCTGCGGTTTGAAGTCGTTGCTGGTAATGTCGATATAGTAGTAGTAATACTCGCCGTCGGCATCCTGATGGCTGGTGTACTCCATATCGCTGACCTCGAAGCTGTTTACGCCCTCGACCTTGATAAATTTTTTAATATTATCCGAATCTACCCAATCTTTAAGATAGAGTCTGGCCGCTAGTTTGCCGTTATCTAAGCTAACGCCCTCGACTTCGTTTAAAAACATAGTCTTGGCTTTTGGCTTATCGACGAAATTTTCATCTGGGCCGGCTACTTTTTGCACGACTTCAAAGTCGTCGACTAAATTTACGCCCGAAGCGTTTTTGAGATTTTTGGAGACGGCAAATACCAAATTGTCGCCGCTTTCAAGTAGCTTTATCTGAAAGCTTCTAGCTGTTTTTGCTACGATTTTATATTTGATATTTTGCTTGGCTAAATTTTGCTTGTCGTAAATTTTAAAATTTGCGGCAAACTCATCCTCGCTAACGTTGTCGTTAAATACCGCTAAAAAGGTATCTCCGGAGTATTCGATCATATTTGATAGTACGAAGTCTCCGCCGTAAAATTTGGCCTTGCTCTCGCCTTTTTTGCACGAGTAGCTTACGCCTTTTGCCAGAGGCTTTTTAGGGTAAAAGAAAATCTGGTTTGAGCCGTACTCAAAGGCTCCCGTTATCTCAGGCGCGCACTCGATTATCTTTTTGTGCGTGACTTTGCCTATGAGCGACTGTTCGTTTTGAGCGTATTTGACGCCAAGACTCACCGAGCCGTCGTCTAATGCCCTGCTTGAACCGTCAAGCGTAAAGGCGCTTAAATTTGCTGCCAAAAGGCAACTTAGGCTTAAGCCGATTAGCTTAAAACGCATTAAAACCTCCTTATTTCGATATTGATTTCGCTTAAATTTGAATTTTCGTCCAGACACCCGAGCTTATGTTTGCCTTGCGTTAAATTTAATGTATTTTCGCTCGCGTTGTTTACTTTTTCCCATTCGCTTTCGTCGATCTTGAGATATATCTCATTGCCGATATATGCGTAACATTTTAGCATAACTTTAGTTAAATTTTCATCGCTTAGCAGAATTTGATTATTTGACGGCGTTGCAACGAGAGGTTTATAGCTTTTAAACTTATAGTAACAAGGGCTATCTTTGATATCTTCTTGAGTGATCGCGCCGTTTTTGAGCAAAAATCCTACTTCATCGCCCCTGATGCTCTCGCAGATATCCTTTAGCTCTACTCCCTCTATCCGCCAGTCGTCTTCCTCGTCTCTGCACTCTTTAAATTTAAACGCGTCAAGGCAGGTTTTTTTGCTCTCTATGCCGCTTGGAGCGCTCATAAAAGACAATTTTTGCTTTTGAGCCAGCAGCTTAAAGACGTCAAAAACCGTGCGCGAGGCGTCGCTAAATCCGCTTAAATTTTGCGTTTTTTTGCCGTTAAAGTTACCAAACCACACCGCGACCGTGTAGTCGTTATTTACGCCGATCGTGTAGATATCGCGCGAGCCGTAGCTGGTGCCGGTTTTAAAGGCGATTTGAGGCGTGTCTTTTGCATATTGCCACGCGACGCCTAGATAACTGCGGGAGGCCGAGGAGAGCATTTTTGAAGTTAGATAGGCGCTTTGCGGGCTGATTAGCCGTCCGTAACCTAGTAGCGTCTTGCCTGCGACTTCAAGCGGTTTTAGCTCGCCGCCGTTTGCGTAGATCGTGTAGAGGTGGGCTAAATTTAACAAGCTCATCTCCGCGCTTCCAAGCGCGATACTATCGGCGTAAAATTCCTTTGAATAACTCACCAAATGCACTCTCGAAAGCAGCTCGTAAAGAGAGTTTTCGCCTAGTTTGTTGTTTAGGCTAACGGCCGGGATATTTAGGCTGAGCGCTAGCGCCTCGGTCGCCGAGATGATGCCGAAAAACCTGCTGTCGTAGTTTTTAGGCGCGTACTCTCCGAGGAAAATTTCTGTATCTATCATCTGGCTTTTTGGCGTGATGAAACCCTCGTCGAGCCCTAGCGAAAATATAAACGGCTTTAGCGTCGAGCCTACGTTTCTACTCATCGTTACGCCGTCGTTTTGCCCCTGCGGAGCGTGCCAGTCGTGCGAGCCTACGTATGCCGCTACGCTCATATTTTTGTTGTCGATGATTATCCCCGCAGCGTTGTAGGCGTCTTTTGATTTTAGCGAGGTTGCCGTATTTTTTAGCGCGTTTTCGAGCAAAATTTGCAAATTTAGATCTAAATTTGAGTGCGTAACGCCGTTTTTTAGAGCTTGCGCGGCGTAGTGCCTGGCCTTATAAACAGCATCGTAGCGTTTGTTTTTAAAAGGCTCCCTTTGCGCTCTTTGGAATGCGCTTTGATCTATCACGCCCGCTTTATAAAGCAACTTTGCAACGCGGTTTTTTAGCGAGTTGATGTTTGATTTTTTATCTAGGCGGTTGGCGTTGGGGTTTTTTGGGATCGTGCTTAAAAGCGCGCATTCGGCGATACTAAGCTCGCTCAAGTCTTTACCGAAATAAAACCTCGCCGCAGCCGCCGCGCCCTCGATATTTCCGCCGTATGGAGCGAGATTAAAATAAAAATTTAAAATCTCGTCCTTGCTGTAATGCCACTCTAGCTGAAGCGCGGTAAAGATCTCTTTAAATTTATTCGCGTAAGTGCGCTCCTCTCGCTTCATCATGCGCGCGACTTGCATCGTGATCGTGGAGGCGCCGATGCGATTTTTATGCGTGAGATTGTGCGCGGCCGCGCGAATCATGGCGAAGGGATTCACGCCGATATGGTAGTAGAAAAATTTGTCCTCAAACAAAAGAACGCTATCTTTTAGCGTCTGCGGGATGTTTTTAGCCTCAAATCTCCAAATTTCGTCGCTACTAGGCCGAAGGGCGACGATCCGACCGTCTTTATCGAAAAGTATGAGCGAATTTTCCCGCTTTAGCGCTTTGACGTCGAGCGGATAAGCAAAGTCAAGCGCCAAAAAAGCTACGAAGCAAAGCAGGGCAAAGGCGGCGGAAAATTTGATAAATTTAGCTAAAACTCTTTTCATTTCGCGATTATATCGAATTTGCGCGTAAAATCTCGAAAGATTAAATTTATGATAATTGATATATAATTTCAAATATTAATTTAAGCAAAGGAGAAAAACCGTGGAATATAGAATAGAAAAAGACACGATGGGTGAGGTGAAGGTTCCGAATGAAAAATATTGGGGTGCGCAAACGCAGCGCAGCCATGAAAATTTCGAGATCGGAGTAGGGCTGGAGACGATGCCTAAAGAAGTCATAGAGGGCTTTGCCTATCTAAAAAAGGCGTGCGCGCTGGTTAATCGCAAGCTGGGCCGCCTAGACGAGCCTCGCACCGAGGCGATAGCGCAGGCGTGCGATGAAATTTTAAACGGCAAACTGGACGGAAATTTCCCTCTAGTCGTGTGGCAGACGGGCTCTGGTACGCAGTCGAATATGAATTTAAACGAGGTCGTTTCAAACCGCGCGATGGAGATTTTGGGGTTAAATTTCCGCGATAAGGCGGCGCTGGACGTCAAAGATGCAAAATTCGTGCATCCAAACGATCACGTAAATAAAGGCCAGAGCTCAAACGACACCTATCCTACGGCGATGCGAATAGCTTTTGTGCTAGAGCTTCAAAAAAAGCTACTGCCCGCGATCGAAAAATTAGAAGCGACGCTGGATAAAAAGACCGCCGAGTTTGCGGGGATCGTAAAGATCGGCCGCACTCACCTACAAGACGCCACGCCGCTCACGCTCGGGCAGGAATTTAGCGGCTACGCGCATATGCTAAAGGCGAGCAAGGCGCAGATTCTAGCTACTATGCCGTTTTTAGAAGAGCTTGCTATCGGCGGCACCGCGGTGGGCACGGGGCTAAACTCGCACCCGAAATTTAGCGAGATGGTAAGCGACGAGCTAAACGCGCTAACAGGCACGGCGTTTAAATTTAAATCCCATCCGAATAAATTTCACGGCCTAACCAGCCACGATGCCGAGGTGTTTTTAAGCGGCGCGCTAAACGGCCTGGCGGCAAATTTGATGAAGATCGCAAACGACGTGCGCTGGCTGGCAAGCGGGCCAAGATGCGGCATCGGCGAGATAAACATCCCCGAAAACGAGCCCGGAAGCTCGATAATGCCGGGCAAGGTAAATCCGACGCAGTGCGAAGCCGTCACGATGGT
>CAURKE010000089.1:0-4492 GCA_963525055.1 uncultured Campylobacter sp.
TCGGCATATTTTTGCCCTACACGGGCGTTCATCTCTTGCTTTTTGAGTACCTAGAGGACGACGTGATCGCTACCTCGGCCAACGTCCCCGGCGAGCCCATCATCTACGACGAAAAAGACCTGCGAGAAAAGCTTGGCGGCGTGATAGATTTTTATCTAGATAACGACCGAGAGATACACTCGCCAAGCGACGATAGTATCGCATTCGTAGCGGACGGCGAGCCTATTTTTATCCGCACTAGCCGCGGCGTGCATCCTAAGTTTATCCGTACGAAATTTAAGAGCGAAAAGACTGTTTTAGCCGTCGGAGCCGAGCTAAAAAATCAGTTTGCGATCTTTAAGGATGGCGAGCTGATGATAAGCCCTTATATCGGAGACCTAAAAAACGTCGCGACCTATGAGCGGTTTTGCGCGCTAATCAAGCTTTTTAGCGAGATTTACGAGCTAAAATTTGACGAGATCGTAGCCGACTTGCACCCGCATTTTTTAAATTTAAAATGGGCGCGCGAATACGCCGCGAATTTGGGCTCAAATATTACGCAAATCCAGCACCATCACGCGCATTTGCTATCGGTGATTTTAGAAAACGATCTGGACGCAAAGCGCGAGTATCTGGGCTTTTGCTTTGACGGTACGGGATACGGCGCGGACGGGAGCGTCTGGGGCGGAGAGATACTAAAAGTGCGCGGCAAAGAGTACGAGCGGGTTTGCAGATTTGACGAAATTTTGCTGATCGGCGGCGAAGCTAGCGTGAAAAATATCTGGCAGATCGCTTATGCTGCGATTTTAAAATATGATTTAGAGAGCGAGGCGGAGGCGTTTTTGGCCAAATTTGAGCCCGCTAAGCTAAAAAATCTAAAAATCCTGCACGAAAAGCAAATAAACTGCGTCAAAACCAGCTCGCTTGGACGAATTTTTGACGCGTTTGCGGCGGTGATCTTGGGGCTTGATAGCATCAGCTACGAGGGCGAGCCGGGGATGAGTCTGGAGGCGCTTTTTGACGCAAATTTGGACGCCTGCTACGAGTTTGAGATCGGGAGTGACAAAATTTGCTTTAAAGAGGCCTTTAAAAGAGCTCTAAAAGACGACGCTAAAACGGCTGCGACGGGCTTTATAAAAGGGCTCGCAAAGCTAGTAGCAGACGTGGCTTGCGCGCAGTCAAACGACGTCTTGCTAGCAGGCGGAGTTTTTCAAAATAAAGCCCTGCTTGAAAATGTAATTTTAATTCTTAAGCAAAAAGGTAAGAAGTATTACATAAATAAAAATTTTTCGTCAAACGACTCTTCGGTAGCCATCGGTCAAATCGCGCTTACATTAATTTAAATTAAAGTTTTCTGATGTATAATATCTAATAATTTCTTTAAGGAGGCGATAGTGGAAAATATCATAAGATTCAGCGTCTCGTTGCCAAAGCAGTTATTAGACGAACTTGACAACAAAATAAGCGCTCAGGGCTATGCTTCGAGAAGCGAGTTTACTCGCGATCTGATTAGGGAAAAAATAGTAAATGACAGCTGGAAGGACGCAGATGAGGATCTTATCGGCGTTTTGACGCTCATTTATCTACATCACCAAAACGACCTCGTCGTGAAAATGATGGACATCGAGCACAAGGCGAACCTGCATATCGCCTGCACGACTCACGTCCACGTGGATCACGATAACTGCCTAGAGACTCTGATACTGCGCGGCAAAGCGGGGTCTATCGAGAAATTTTCGGAAAAAATGGGCGGACTAAAAGGGGTTAAATTTGCAAAACTCACCAAGGCCGCTATCCCGCGCTCATAGCACTTAAAATGCGGGCGGGTCTGATAAGCTCTATCAAATTTGCCCGCAAAAATCTCTTTTTTATTGCGCATTTAGCCCTTTGATGTTAAAATCGCCGGAATTTATCGCTATTTTTATTCTAAGGCTAAAATTTGAAACATATTTCTTTTAAAAATTTCGTCCAAAATGAGGCGAGTTCGGGTATCTTGCTCATCCTTGCCGCGATTTTTGCGATGATATTTCAAAACGGCTTTTTGAGCGGATTTTACAACTCTTTTTTACGCATAAATATGGGCGTGGTTTTCGGCGAATTTAGCCTGCAAAAGCCGCTTATTTTGTGGGTAAACGACGGGCTAATGGCGGTTTTTTTCTTCCTTTTAGGGCTTGAGCTAAAGCGCGAGATAGTCGAGGGCGAGATGCGAAATCCCGCTCAGATCGTGCTACCTATCGTGGGCGCTGTCGGCGGCATCGTCATGCCCGCGCTCGTTTTTTACGCGTTTAACCACGCCGATGCTTTCGCGCTAAAAGGCTGGGCGATCCCGACTGCGACGGACACGGCGTTTGCTCTAGGTATCATAATGATTTTAGGCAAAAGAGTGCCGGCGAGTCTTAAAATTTTCCTCGTGACGCTCTCTATCATCGACGACGTTTGCGCGATTTTGATAATGGCGATATTTTACAGCGGACATCTCTCGGCAGTATCGTTTATGGTCGCCGGAGCGGCTACTTTGGGGCTTTTAGCCTTAAATTTAGCAGGCGTAAATAAAAAAGCCTGCTACGTGATTTTAGGCATTATCCTTTGGGTGAGCGTGCTAAAATCAGGCGTGCATGCGACGCTAGCCGGCGTCGTGGCGGCATTTTTCATACCACTTAAAGCAAAAGACGGCGAGGGCTCGATGCTAAAACAGATCGAGCACGACTTGCACGGTTACGTCGCATTTTTCGTGCTACCGGTGTTTGCTTTCGTAAATGCTGGCATCTCGCTAAAAGGCATCGGGCTGGAGCAGATTTTCCATCCCGTATCGCTGGGCGTCATACTTGGACTGTTTGCGGGCAAGCAGCTTGGGGTGTTTGGATTTTGCTTTCTTGCGATCAAATTTAAGCTCGCAAAGCTACCCAAATACTGCAATCTGGCCCAGTTTTATGGCCTTTGCGTACTTACCGGCATCGGCTTTACGATGAGTCTTTTTATAAATTCGCTCTCCTATCACGACACCTACGAGTTTGCCTACGCCGATAAGCTCGCGGTGCTAATCGCATCGGTGATCTCGGGCGCGACGGGCTATGCGGTGCTCTACTGGGCTGGACGACACAGGATAATGAAATGCGTGGAGTAGAAAAATGATGATATTTCATAAAAATTTTCTCGCGGACGAGCTTACGAAGTGGCGAGAGGACGGGCTAATAAGCGACGAGGCGGCGCGCAAGATAGCTGCTAGATACGATATAGATTTATCGGGCGCAAACGAGCGGCGAAGCTTTATATTAAAGCTCGTAGCGTATCTGTTTTTGGCGCTTTCGCTATTTACGCTTGTGGGCGCAAACTGGGAGGAGCTGCCGCGCGCCGTGAGGCTAATTATCGTGCTTGGTATACTAGCGGCGGTAAATTTTAGCGGAGTTTTGGCGCAGAAAAACGGCAAAGAGACGCAGGCTACGACGCTGTTTTTTCTGGGGAACTTTTGCTACGGCGCGGCGATCGTTTTAGTCGCGCAAATTTACCATCTAGGCGAGCATATGCCAAACGGCGTGCTGCTGTGGGCGGTCGGTGCTTTGGCGCTCGGACTTGCTACGCGCAAGTCCATCATCGCGCTACAGGCTCTTATTTTGGGGCTTATTTGGTTTTTGATGGAGTTTGAGTTTAGCGGCGTTTCGCACGGATTTTTGCTATTTATCGTAGCTTCGGCTGCGGTGCTTTGGCGCGACGACTCGCGGCTGCTTACGGGCGCGCTTTTTGCGAGCGTGTTTGCTTATATCGTTTCTTTCGTGCTTTACGAGAGGTATTTTCTAGCTGATTTGCGCGTGGACGACGCGCTTTACGGCGTTCATTTTTTTGCACTTAGCTACTGCTTGCTCGCCGTTTGCGCCTCGTTTTTGCTTGAGAGGGCGGGTAAATTTGAACTCGCTTTTTATCTCAAAAACATCGGCATTGTCTGCGGCGCGGGCATCTTGTGCTTTGATATGTCGCTTTACGAGGACTTGCATTTTTCGCGTCCGTGGTCTTACGGCACCCAGAACTACGAAAATGTTTTGAACGGCGTTACGTTTTTAAAAAGCGTGTTTGGAGCGCTGTTTGCCGCATTTTGCGCGGCATCTTTGGGGCTTGCGTTTTACTTTAAAAAATACGCCGCCGCTATCGTCGGAGTGCTTTTAGTGACTCTGCCTTTTATCTTGGACGCGTTTGCGGGCTACGAGGAGGACGTGTTTTCGCTCATCGGCGTTTGCGTCGCGGTCGCTCTTATCAAGCAAAATAACATGAAATTCGGCATAGCGCTCATCTTTTGGGTGGCGTTCGTGCGCTATGTCGATTTAGTCGGCGATTACGTCAGCGCTAGCGCGCTATTTTTGGTATTTGCGCTCGTGGTGCTCGGGGTATCTAGGATCTCTAAAAAAAGGAGCGCGAAATGAAACTAAAGCTAATTTTTGCCGCCGCGGTATTTCAAATTTTAGCCGTGATAGCGATGCTTGCGTATGCGTACGCGCCGATATATTTTGGCAAAGAGATCTTG
>CAURKE010000090.1:0-4479 GCA_963525055.1 uncultured Campylobacter sp.
AAAATCTCAAGCGCGGTTTTGGCGGCTTTTTGCTCGGCTTCTTTTTTGCTCTTGCCCGCGGCTCGCGAGACCTCGCGCTCGTTTAGCATCAGCGCGATCTCAAATTCCTTCTTGTGATCGGGGCCTTTTGAGCCCACTAGTACGTATTTTGGTATCTCGGCGAAGCGCGCCTGGGTTAGCTCTTGCAGCGCGGTTTTGTAGTCCTTGACCATGCGGTCGAAATTTATATCCGGGTAGCATCTCTCAAAGGCTTTTAGGCTGGCCGCGCGCACGGCGTCAAAGCCGCTTTCTAGGTAGATCGCGCCCATCAGCGCCTCAAAGGCGTCTGATAGGATCGAAGCTTTTAGCCTTCCGCCGTTGTGCTCCTCGGCCGGCGAGATGTTGATGAGCTGGCCTAAATTTAGATATTTAGCCAGCTCGGCGAAGCTTTTTTCATTTACGAGCGCGGCGCGTAGTTTGCTTAGATCGCCTTCGCTTAGGCGCGAAAATTTGTGAAAAAGATAATCCCCGATCACCAGATCCATCACCGCATCGCCCAAAAACTCGAGCCTTTCGTTGTTTGCGCCGCCCTTTACGCTTTTGTGCGTGAGCGCGGTTTTTAGCAGCTTTTCGTCTTTAAATTTATATCCTAATTTCTCTTCCAAATTTCGCATTATTCGCCTTTTAAGCTATTTTTTATCTTTATGGCTTGCTCGCGCGCCATCTCGTCGCAAAGCTCGTTTTGCGGGTGCCCGGCGTGGCCTTTGACCCAGATCGCCTCGACCTTGTGCGGCTTGCTTGCGCTTAGATACTCCTGCCACAGCGGGACGTTTTTTACGTTTTTAAAGTTTTTCTTCACCCAGCCATCTAGCCACGCATTTACGGCGTTTGCGACATATGAGCTATCGGTGTAGAGCTTCACGCGGCAGGGCTGTTTGAGCGCCTTTAGCCCCTCGATCGCGGCGCGTAGCTCCATTTGATTATTTGTCGTGTGCGCCTCGCCGCCGCTTGCTGTTTTTTTGTGTTCGCCGTACTCTAGGATGTACGCCCAGCCGCCAGGACCAGGGTTATCCAGACACGAGCCGTCGCTAAAAAGGCATACTGTTTTCATCGGATTTTTCCGTGATGTGAGGCAAAATTTGCACGCTGCCTAGCTCGCTACACATCGGACAGCGGTAAAAATGCATCGGAAAGGCGTTTTTGCAGCTCTTGCAAACGTAGTTAAAGCTAAGCGCGGCCTTGTCGTAGTTTGCCGTTTTTAGTTTCTTTAAAACCTCTAGCTCAAAGCCCAGCGGCGCGCCGTCCTCGTCGCTCATGCCTTTGATGAAAAATAGACTCTTATACTCGGGATCGGTTAAATTTACGGGCGTGTTTTGATAATAAACCAAATCCAAAACGTCCCCTAGCGGCGGAAAATTGCTAAAATCCTTAAGCCCCGATCCGCTTAAATTTAGCCTCTCCATCGCCATACGCCGCACTAGCGCAAATTCATCTTTTAGCGCTAAAATTTCGCCGATCTTAGCGGCTTCGTCCTTGCTTTTATCCGCTAAAATTTGCAGCGCCTTAATATACGCCGTCTGCGCTCTCACGTCGCTACCGAGCTCTTGCAGCGCGTCCAAGGCCTGCAGCGCGCCCTCGTAGTCTTTTAGTTTTTCGAAAATTATCGTTAGCGATTTTAGCGCGATTTGATTTCGCGGGGAGATTTTTAGCGCCTCTAAAAAGACGCTTTTTGCGCGCTCTAAAAAGCCAGCCTTAAAATAAGTCTGACCAAGATCGGTGAAAATTTGCTCCTTTGCCGCGCGGTTTTTAGCCCGCTCTAAAGCCACGGCATAGACGTTGATAGCTTTTTCAAAATATCCGCTTTTTGAAAACGTCCCCGCCAAAAAGCACATCGTAGCCGTATCTGCGCCCGAGTTTATTAAAAGCTGCTTGTTTTCGTCGCTCAGGCCTTGAGATTTGCCGAATTTTTTTAAAAATCCCGCGATCTCCGCCTTTTCGTCCTTGCTCTTAAAAACGCCCCACGCGTAGCTAAAAACGGCGATCACGAGCACCGCGGCGACTAGCACCACGAGACCGAAAATCGGGTCTCTAAATTCGATAAAAAATATATCCAAAATGCCGCTTTCTAAAGTCAAATTTAACGCCGATTATAGCAAAACGATTGTATAATCTCGCTTATGATCGATCCAAAATCAATAGAAAGACTAAAAGCGCAAACCGATATCGTCGATATAGTCGGGCACTATCTGCCGCTGAAAAAAAGCGGCGCGAACTTCGTGTGCGTCTGCCCGTTTCACGACGATAAAAACCCGAGCATGAGCGTGAGCCCGTCGCGCGGGATATTTCACTGCTTTTCGTGCAAAGCCGGCGGCGACGCGATCAAATTCGTGATGGACTACGAAAAGCTAAGCTACCCCGAAGCCGTCGAAAAGATCGCGGGACTGCAAAATTTTACGCTAAACTACGTGCGCGGCGGCGAACCCGCGAAGGAAAACAAGCACATCCTAGAAAACGCAAACGCCTTTTACCGCTCACTGCTTTACAAAACGCCCGCGGCCGCCAGGTATTTGTACTCGCGCGGTATCACGGACGAACTGATCGATAAATTTGAACTAGGTTTCGCGCCTGAGAGCGCACAGACGATAAGGCTACTGCAAAACGAGCAAATCGAGCCCAAAGAAGCCCTAGAAGTCGGCATCGTAAAGCAAAATGAAAACGGCATCTACGCTAGCTTCATAAACCGCATCACTTTTCCTATCTACACGCACGCGGGACGGCTAGTGGGCTTTGGCGGACGTACGATCAGCGACAACCCCGCTAAATACGTAAATTCGCCGCAGTCCGCGGTCTTTGACAAGTCCACGCTTTTTTACGGCTACCACCTGGCAAAGCGCGAAATTTTCGCCAAAAATCAGATCATCATCACCGAAGGCTACATGGACGTCATCATGCTGCACAAGGCGGGCTTTAATAACGTCGTAGCGGTGCTGGGAACCGCGCTCACGACCAAGCATTTGCCGCTTTTAAAGCGTGGCGAGATTAGCGTGATTTTGTGTTTTGACGGCGACGATGCGGGCATAAACGCCGCGACGAAGTCCGCTCTGCTGCTCGCGCAAAACGAAATCGACGGCAGCGTCGTCATTATTGAGGGCGGCGCAGATCCAGCCGATATGGTCGTAGCGGGCAAAATAGAGTATCTGCGGCAAATTTTTGAAAGCGGCACGGAGATCGGAGAATTTTACATCAGGCATCTAGCTGGCTGCTTTGACCTCTCGCGCCCCGTGCAAAAGCAAAAAGCGCTAGAGGCGATCCAAGCCTTTACCGCGAGCCTAAAGCCCGTCGTCGCAAACTCCTACATCCCGCTCGTGGCTAAAATTTTAAATATAGCCGAGGGGTCGTTTTGGCTAACTAGAGGTGCAAATACGCAAGCCGCTCAGGAGCGCATGCAAGCCTACGAAATGCAAAATTTGGGCAAAAATCAGCGCGGGCGTAAAGATATACTTGAAATTCGGTTTTTAAAAACGATGATCGAAAATCCAAATTTTAAAAAAATTGTTTTAGAAAATTTAAAAACTGAGTATTTCGTCCGCCACAGAGATATTTACGAAGCGGTCGCACAGGGGGCTAATGCAGACGATCCCGCCGTGCGCGAGCTGATGTTTGAAAACTACGACGCCTTTAAAGACGAGGATGAAATTTTAAAAAATATAGTTATTTTAAAAGTAAGATTTTACGAGAATTTGCACAAAGAATATTCGGCAAAACAAATTCCTTTAGAGGAAAAAAAACAAATACTATCAAAAATAAAAAAAATTATTGAGGAACTTAAAAAATGAAAGCGTTAGTTTTATTTAGCGGCGGGCTGGACAGCATGATCGCCATCAAGCTGCTAACGACCCAAGGCATCGATGTCACGGCGATCCACATCGACATCGGCTTTAGCGGCGACGAGAAAAAGGCGGAAATTTTACGTCGCCGCGCGAACGAAGCTGGAGCCGAGCTTAAAATAATCGATATCAGAAACGAATACCTGCGCGAAGTGCTTTTTACGCCAAAGCACGGTTACGGCAAGCACTTTAACCCCTGCATCGACTGCCACGGATATATGTTTAAAACCGCGCTTGCGATGATGCGCTCTGAGGGTGCAGACTTTATCGCGACGGGCGAGGTGATCGGCCAGCGTCCGATGAGTCAGAGACGCGACGCGATGGCGCAGGTCAAAAACGCAGCCGGCGACGAGGAGGATCTCATCCTGCGTCCGATGTCTGCGCAGCTGATGAAGCCCACAAAACCGGAGCGCGAGGGCTGGGTCGATCGCAGCAAACTGCTCGCCATCAGCGGACGCGACCGCAAAAGGCAGCTCGCGCTTGCTAAAGAGTTTGGCTTTAGTGAGTACGAGACGCCCGGTGGCGGGTGCCTACTCACGATCGAGAGCTTTGCGAATAAAATCAAAGATTTCATCAAATTTGACCCGGATATGACGAGCGCTGATATGCAGCT
>CAURKE010000091.1:0-4470 GCA_963525055.1 uncultured Campylobacter sp.
ATTATTTTATGTAACTTTGATTTTTATTAAAATTTTAGACCAATATAGCAGATTTAGAGTCAAATTTGACGCCTCGTATACGCTTAAAATAAGAAAAAGCTAGGCGTCGCGCAAAGCCAAACCTCGTCAAAGCGCTAAATTTAAGCCGCATAGATCAAATCTAGCTCCGCTTAAATTTAGATTTTATCCAAGTTCACTCCCGCGGAAGTCCGTTTTTATCGGACTTGTCACTAACTAGCTTGCCGTCTTTATCGTACATCTTGGCGCGGATGAGCCTGCCGCGCTCAAACTCCCCCTCGGCCTCTAGTTTGCCGTTTGCGTAGTAGTGTTTCGCCGTGCCGACCTCCAGCCCGTCTTCAAACGTCACTTTGGCTTTTAGCGCGCCGTTTTCGTGATACTCCTCGTACAGTCCGTGATAGCGTCCGTTTTTAAACATCACTTTGGCAGCCAGCGCCCCGCCCTCGTAGTAGTCAAGCCCCGCGCCCGTTTGGCGGCCGTCTTTGTACTCGTATTCGCCTCGTAGCTTGCCGCCCCCGTAGTATTCGCGCGCGGCGCCGTCCTTTTTGCCGTCTTTGTAATTTTCTACCACGCGCGTTTTGCCGTTTTCGTAAAATCGCTTCCAAACGCCGTTTTTGCGGTCATTTTTGTACTCGCCCGTCTCCTCCACAGCGCCGCTTTCGTAGTACCATTTTTCCGCGCCCTCCCGCTTGTCGTCCTTATACGTTCGCACGCCGCGGATTTTTCCGCTTTTGTAGTAGTCTATGTCCTCGCCGTTTCGCAGTCCTCCGACATAGGGGCTGCGTGCGCTAACCTCGCCGCTAACGTAATAGTCGGTAAATACGCCCTCTCGCTTGTCCGCCTTGAAAAAGCCCTCCTGCTTTAACGCGCCGCCCTCGTCAAAGTAGTAGCGGCGGTAGCGCCCGTCGCGGACGTCATTTTTGTATTCGCTCTCGCCCATCAGAGCGCCGCTATCTGCATGGTAGTGCTTAGCCGTACCCTCGCGGACGCCGTTTTTTAGAGGGTATTCGTTTGATGGCTTGTCTCTGCCGTCAAAATAGTCTCTATATCGCACCGCCGTGCCGCCCTGTACGTCTATCTCTCGTATAAGCGTGGGCGGCAGAGGTTTTAGCCTCGGATAGACCATGCCCATAGCATTTACGTCATATAGGTCCTCGACGCTGTATCGAAGCATCTTTAGAGTGCCGTCGTAGAGCTTGCCGTTTACGTAGTATAGGCCGTTTTTTAGGCTCGCTTCGGGCTTCATTACGATTTTTGGCTCTAGAGCTTGCGCACCGATCGCTAGAAGCGGAAGTAAAAATAGAAATTTTAGGATTTTCATGGTTTTTCCTATTTTGTTTAGTTTTGGTAATTTTAAAATTTGAAACTAAATTTAAGGTGAAGGCGCGGTTATTTTTATTTTAAATGAGTTAAATTTGAGGGCTCTTGCCAAATTTAACCGTCTTTTAGCGCTTCGGCTACAACCGTCCACTCTCGCACGAGCCTTTCAAAGCTAAAATTTGCATTTGCGGGGCTGGTCGAGGGTAATTTGACGGGCGATTTGCCCGTTGCGTTTAAAATTTGATTTTTTAGGTATTTTTCGCAGATTTCATGCTCTTTGCCGCCATTGGCGAACACCTGCGCTATGTGTGCACCGCTAAGATCGGCTCCAAATCTGCGGGCGAGACGGCGGTCATTTTAGCGTTGCTCAAGCCCTTTATCTCGCACGATGTCGCCAGCAGATTTGCAGAGTTGCGTAGTAAAAACTAAATTTACCGATAAATTTAACTGCTTGTTTTGAGTTTATCGTTTTAGAAGTTCTTTTATCGTAACAACGATTTTATAAAATTTACTGGAGAAAATTTAGTTTAAAGTGCAAAAGAGTAGGGCGCATCTTGCTGCGCCCTTTAATAAATTTAAGATGCGATCTTGCAAATTTGATCTATTTTAGCTCAAACGCAAGCGTTGCTGCGATCGTCTCGTCATCGCAAATTTTCGAGTCGGCAAACGGCATTTTATGCACCACTTGTAGTAGCCACTTTCCAGGTTTAAGAGCTAACACCTCTATCGTGCCGTCCGGCTCAGTTTCGCCGTGAAATGCACTTTTTTCTTTCAAAAAGCCGTCAAATGTTCCATTAAGCGTAGCGCTTTCTAGCGGTTTGCCTTCAAATAGAATTTTAACTTTAAACGGTACGCCAACTTTGAAATTTGCCGGATTTTCAAGCGGAACTATCTCTAAACGCTGATTGGAAGGCTTTGTTACAGAGTCGTCCTTCGCGTTTTTGTTTATGACGCCTTTTGCGCTCATGCTCGCTTTTTTGCAGTATTTGGCGTCTTTGATATCTTCTTTGGTTTTACCCATGTACCATGTGCCATCGCTAGCTTTTGTCCAAAATGTAGGCTTGTACTCGCCAGCTATAAGGTAAGAGCCGTTTTCAAGCTTGCCTCTTTCGTAGTGGTAGTTTTCGCCGCTTTGTTTTAGGCTAAGCTTTTCGCCGTTTTTGGCTATGATGTACGGGGCTTCAAATAGAGCGATCCTGTTATCTGGTATCTTTTCAACTGTCGGAAAATCGTCCGCATAGCCGATATCAACGCTAGTTACGTCCTTGCTGTTTCCAAATAGCCAAAACTCATGGGCCAAAGAATGGCTGCTAAAAGCCGCCAAAGCCAAAAGTGCAAATAAATGCTTGTTCATTACCTATCCTTTCAGATTAAAATGTCTATTTTTTATGTTTCTAATATATGCCACAAAAATATTTTTAAATTTCTACATAACTAAATTTTGCTATTGCTTTAACAAATTTAGTAATCAAAACTGATTTTGTTCATTTAAATTTATAAAATAATACAAGTATTAAAAATACTTTAGCCACTGAAAATTTAAATCAGTGGTGCAATTATATCAAAATAATAACCAATATCAATATAAAAATAATTTTTTATTTTAAAAAACGGCATAGTTAGTTAAGTTACTCAAGAAGGTAAATTTTACTAAAAGACTAATAAGCATAGAGACGAAAGACGAAGCTGTTTTGAGTTTTTGATCTACTTTAAAGTCTCAGCTATCACCGACCATTCGCTAGCAAGTTTATCTATGCTAAATTTAGCATTTGCAGGGCTGGTCGACGGTAGCTTTATAACTACATTTTTGGTCGCTTTTAAAATCTCGTCTTCTAAATATTTTTTACAAATTTCATAAGCCTTGCCGCCGTTGGCGTAGACTTGCGTGATATTTGCGGTTTTAAAAATCGGCTCTAAATTTACAGGCACAACGGCAGTCATTTTAGCATCGCTTGAGCCCTTTATCTCGCAGGATATCGCAGCGTCGTAGATGGCGATGCGATGCGCTAAGAGAAAATTTATCTTTTCGTCTGTACTTTCAGGCAGCGGTGCGTTTAAAATCCCGGCCAATACTCGCCAGAAGCGATTTTGCGGATTTGCGTAGTAAAAGCCAAATTTACGAGAAACGATGGAAGGAAAGGAGCCCAGGATTAAAATTTTAGAGTTTTTATCAAAAATCGGTTTAAAAGGATGGGTTTGGCTCATTTTGCGCCTTTTAAATTTGCCGCGTTAAATTTAAAATTTTCAAATTTGAAAGCAAATTTAACCGCCCAACGAGCGGCTAAATTTACAGATATTTTCTCTCGCCCGTCAAATTTGAGCGAGAGAAATTTATGCCCTACTCGGCGTTTTCGTTATCCTGAGCTTCTGCGCTAGACTCGACCTCATCGCTAAAGTCAGCCAAGCTTAGGCGTTTTAGCTGGCGGTAGCGTCTTTGCGCGTCGGCCTTGTTTTTAGCTAGCAGCTCGTCCGCGTGCTGCGGGTTAGTTTTCTTAAGCGAATTATAGCGAACCTCGTTTAGTAAAAACTCCTCGTAAAGCGACCAGTCCGGCTCTTTTGAGGTCATTTTGAGCGGATTTTTGCCCTCTTTGATTAGGCGCGGATCGTAGACGAAGGTCGGCCAGTAGCCGCACTTGGTCGCTAGCTCGCCTTGACCTCCGGAGTAGGCCATGCCGCCTTTTATACCGTGCGCGATACACGGCGAATACGCGATCACGAGGCTAGGTCCGTCGTAGGCTTCGGCTGCGGCGATGGCTTTTATCGTGTTTGCTTGGCTCGCGTTTGAGTTGATCTGCGCAACGAAGATATTTCCGTAGGTCATCGCGATGTAGCCAAGATCTTTTTTCTGCATCGGCTTGCCAGAGGCCGTAAACTGCGCTATGGAGCCCGCGCGGCTTGATTTTGAGCTTTGGCCGCCGGTGTTTGAGTAGACCTCGGTGTCAAGTACGAGCACGTTTACGTTCTCGCCGCTAGCTAGCACGTGGTCAAGTCCGCCAAAGCCGATGTCGTAGGCCCAGCCGTCGCCGCCGATGATCCACTGGGATTTTTTGACGAGGTATCTTTTTAGCTCTAAAATTTCTTTCACGCCCTCTACGTCTAAATTTTGCTCCAAAATCGGCGTTAAAATTTTAG
>CAURKE010000092.1:0-4446 GCA_963525055.1 uncultured Campylobacter sp.
TTACGGCAAATTTGGTGTCGTATAGGTCCTGGACGAATTTCATATTTGCAGCCATAAAAACGTCGGCCGGAGCGCCGTTTTTGATCTGGGTAGATAGCGCGCCGCTAGCTCCTAGAGTGACGGTTACTTTGGTGTCCGGATTTGATTTAGCAAACTCCGCTTTTAGCTCGTCAAACGCGTATGTGACGTTTGCCGCGGCAAATACGTTGATCTCGCCCGCGTTTAGGTTAAAAGCCGCGATGGCCGCGACGACTAACGAAAAAAATGTTTTTTTCATTTTTTATACTCCTACTATGATTTGACTTGCTTTGATTATAGCGGTGAGCTCGTCGCCCACGCCGATGCGCATTTGCATCGCGCTTTCTTTGGTAATGATAGAGGTTATCGTCTGATGATTGCTTATTTCTAGCACGATTTCGGCGTTTACCGAGCCGATTTTAGCCTCGATAACGCGTCCTTTTAATAAATTTGCCGCGCTTAGCTTTAGATTTTCCTCTTTTGCGAGCATTACGCTTGGAGCTTTAAAGATAAATACGACCTTTTTGCCGACCTTTAAATTTAGATTTTTTTCGGACTCGACCGTGACGTTAGCGCGTAAAATTTCGCCGTTTGAGAGTTTGGCGCTGATTTGCGAATTTACCGCGCCCGTTTTTACTTCCGTGATCTCACAGCTTAGTTGATTTCGCGCGCTCAGACTCATACTCATGCGCTGTAAATTTAAAATTTCATTCGTATCAACGTTTATATTTGAACAAACTTTTTCTAAAAATATCTTTTGGCTCTCCAGCATCGCGTCGTATAGCGCGATCATCTTTTTGCCGTACGGCGTGAGCTCCGAGCCGCTGTTTTTCTTGTTGCCTTCGGCTCTTGCGATTAGCGGTTCGTCCGAGCGGTTATTGAGAGCGTCTAGGCTGTCCCATGCGTTTTTGTACGAGATGCCGACGTACTCGGCCGCCTTTGTTATGCTTTTGGTGTGCTCGACGGCCTTTAAAAGCTCTATGTGTTTAGCCAGCACCGATACGCCGCTATCTAAAAATAGCTCTAAACTAACGTCTGCTTTCATGAAAATCCCCCAAATTTATCAGTATAAAAAAATAATTTGCTAGAAAGTATATTTAAATATATATGAAAAATAACTTAAACAAACTTCGTAATACCGGGCGTTTTGAAATTTATAAATTTAAAAGCTACATTGAGATAAAATCTCAGATTACTGCCTTTGCAGACTTAAAATTCGGAGATTCGATGAGAAAATTTTTGCTCTCTTTTTTGCTTTTTTTTAGTTGCGTTTTTGCTGAGCAAACGCAAGAAAAGGGCGAATTTGACGACGAATTTACCCAGCCTAGCGAGATTTTCGATCCGCTTAGCGGTTATAATAGAATGATGACTGGATTTAACGATTTTATGTACGTAAACGCCATCCATCCCGCGATAAAAGGTTACAACTACGTAGTGCCCGAGGCTGCTAGAACTGCAGTGGGGAACTTTTTTGACAACCTTTTATATCCCGTTCGCTTCGTAAACAACCTCTTGCAGTTTAAATTTAGCGAGGCTGGCGAAGAGACGCTAAGATTTTTAGCAAACACGATCATCGGCTTTGGCGGACTAACCGACGGCGCGAAATACTACAATCTGCAGCGCCACGACGAGGACTTCGGCCAGACGCTTGGATACTGGGGCATGGGTAGCGGATTTCACGTTGTTTTACCGTTTATCGGCCCGTCAAATTTACGCGATATCGCGGGCTTAGTCGGCGATTATTATCTCGATCCCATCAGCTACGTAAAGCCTGCTCTAGACTCCTTTGCTATAAAAACATTCCGTCAGGGCAATCTTTTGTCCTTACATCCAGACGCTTACGACAAGCTTAAAAAAGACGCGATCGACCTGTATCCGTTTCTACGCGACGCATACGAACAGCGCCGCAACCACTTAATAAAGGAATAAAATGAAATTTTTAAAAATCATCCTACTTGCGCTTTTTAGTGCGGTTAGCCTCTTTGCGATCAGCGAGGAGCAGATAAAACCTACGATGCAAAAAACGACGCAAGACGCCATCGAAGTGCTAAAAAACGCAAATTTGAGCAAAGACGAGAAAATAAGCAAAATTTTCGCCGTTTTTGATCCGTATTTCGACTACGAGCAGATGTCAAAGATCGCTCTAAGCAAGCGCTACAACAACCTAAGCGCCGATCAAAAGGCCAAATTTAGCAAAGCTTTTGAAGAGAGATTAAAATCAAGCTACGTCGATAAGCTCTTAAGCTACAAAAACCAAACTATAAATTTTAAAGACGTAACCAAGCCGAACGAAAATCGCTACTTTTTAAATGCTGATTTAGTCGGCGAGGACGGCAAAAACTATGGCTTTACGTACAAATTTTATAACGCCAAAGAGCGCGGCTGGCTCATCTACGACGTCGAAATTTTAGGCGTTAGCATCATCCAGACCTACCGCAGCCAGTTTGACAGCCTGATGGAAAACGAGAGTTTTGAAAATTTGCTTAGCAAGCTAAACTCCGTCCAAGCTCCGCAATAAGGCGTTGATGAAGCGGATTTTTAAATTTATCGTCAACTTTCCAAAGAGCGTTATCGCAGGCGTACTGGCCGCGACGCTCTTTTTTGGATATTTTAGCGGCAAGCTCGAGGTGGACGCGTCTACCGAGACGCTGCTACTTGAAAACGATAAAGACTTAGCCGTCTTTAGGGACGTTTTTAAACGCTACGTTAGCCCAAACTATCTAGTCATCGCCTACACGCCAAAAGACGATCTACTTGCGCCATCTACGCTTGAAAAGATAGAAAATTTAAGCCGTGAGCTCGAAAAAAACAAGCTTGTATCAAGCGTTATTTCGGTACTAAACATCCCGCTGCTTCAAAGCGGAACTAGCGATCTTAGCGAGCTGGTTAAGCATGTACCGAGCCTCGCTGATGCCGATATAAACAAAACATTGGTACGCCGCGAGTTTGAGGATAGTCCGCTATATACGAATAATCTCGTTAGCCGCGATCTAAAAACTACGGCGATCGTGCTAAATTTAAAGACCGACGAAAAATATCAAAGCATACTAAACGAGCGAAACGCCCTGCTAAATGCCAAGCTTGAGGGCAACATCACAAGCGAGCAAAAACAGCGCCTAAGCGCCGTAAATGCGCAGTTTAAGGCTCACCGCGACGAAGCGCGTATAAAAGAGCACGCAGCGATCGAGCAAATCCGCGAGACGATAGCGAAATTTGGCGGAGGCGAGAGTCTGTTTTTAGGTGGGGCAAATATGATCGCCGATGATATGGTGAGCTTCGTGCGCTCGGATCTTGCGACATACGGCATCAGCGTAACGCTGCTTTTGGTCTTTTGCCTTTGGCTGTTTTTTAGGCAGATTCGCCACATCGTTATGCCGATTTTTATCTGCGTGATTAGCGTTATTTGGGCGAGCGGGCTGTTTGGGTTTTTTGGCTGGGAGATCACGGTGATTAGCTCAAACTACATCGCCCTACAGCTCATCATCACTATCTCGGTCGTCATCCACCTGATCGTGAGCTACCGCGAGTTTTGTATCACAAAGCCGCATCTTAGCAACCGTCAGCTAGTCTATCTCACGCTGCGCGATAAGGCCAGTCCGTCGTTTTTTGCTATATTTACGACCGTTATTGGCTTTTTGTCGCTTGCGCTTTCTGATATCAAGCCTATCATAATGCTAGGCATCATGATGAGCGCATCGATATCTATCTCGCTAGCGCTCGCGTTTTTGCTATTTGGCTCCGCGATGGCGCTTATGCCAAAGCTCGCTCCCGTTAGGACGTTTGAGGATAAATTTAGCTTTACCAAGCACTGCGCCGCATTTGCGCTAAATCACAGCCGCGCCGTTTATGCGATTAGCATTGCGGTGCTTATTTTCGGGCTTTACGGTATCTCAAAGTTAAAAGTCGAAAACAGCTTTATAAGCTATTTTAAAGATACGACCGAAATCCACAAAGGCATGCAGGTGATCGATACGAAGCTAGGCGGCACGGTGCCGGTCGATATATTGATCAAATTTAACAAGCCTAAATTTGAACAAAGCGCGGCCAAAAACGAGCCTAAAGACGAATTTGACGACGAATTTACCGCTAGCGCGAACGAGGATAAGTATTGGTTTAATCAGCATAAAATCGACGTCGCGAAAAAGGTGCATAACTATCTAGAAAATAAGCGCTTCGTCGGGCACGCCAGCAGCCTAAACACCGTCGTAAAGATCGTCGAGCGCATCACGCAAAAGCCCGCCGACGGCCTCATGCTCTCGATCCTATACGAACAGATCCCGCAAAAATATAAAGACATCATCCTAAGCCCATACGTAAGCATAAAAGATAACGAACTGCGCTTTACCGCGCGAACTCTTGATAGCGACGACGCGCTACGCAGGGACGAGTTTTTGCGCGAGCTTAGAACCGATATCGCAAATTTGATCG
>CAURKE010000093.1:0-4436 GCA_963525055.1 uncultured Campylobacter sp.
AATGATAAAAAGTTATGTTACGGGTTTCCCGCGAATCGGAGAAAAAAGAGAGCTAAAACGCGCGCTTGAGGGCCTTTGGGCCGGCAAAGAGGGCTTTAGCGAGGAAAATTTACTAAGCGTCGCTAAAACGCTAAAAAATAGACACTGGCAATACCAAAAAGACGCCGAAATCTCGGCTATCAGCGTAAATGACTTTTCGTTTTATGATTTGATGCTTGATAACATCGTGGCATTTGGCGCGGTACCGCCTAGATTTGCGAATTTGAGCGGACGAGAGCAATATTTTGCCTGCGCTCGCGGCAACAAAACGGGCGTAGCGATGGAGATGACGAAGTGGTTTAACACAAACTACCACTACATCGTGCCTGAGCTTAGCGCCGAGACGACCTTTAAGCTAGACGCGTCAAAAATCCTTGCCGAATACGAAGAAGCAAAGGCTGCCGGCGTAAAAGGCAAGGTAAATTTGATCGGCCCTATCACGTTTTTGGCGCTTTCAAAGACCACCGACGGCAGCTGCCCGTTTAAAAACCTAAAAGCTCTAGTCGCCGAGTACAAAAAGCTTCTTGAGCTACTTTCGACGCTTGACGATGAGATTTTGGTGCAGTTTGACGAGCCGATTTTCGCGACTGATAAAAACGAAGAAATCCTACTTAGCGTCATTGCCAAAGTGTATAACGAGCTAGCCGCAGCCGCAAGCAACGTCAAAATCGTGTTTATGACCTATTTCGAGCACGCGCTAAAGGCGGTCGCCGAGGTGGCGAAAACTAAAATTTACGGTATCGGACTTGATTTCGTTCACGGAAAAAGAAATTTTGAAGCGCTTGAAGCCATAAAAAATAGCCACTTAACGCTATTTGCAGGCGTGATCGACGGACGAAATATCTGGAAAAGCAACATCGAC
Source organism: uncultured Campylobacter sp. (assembly GCA_963525055.1). Classification (GTDB taxonomy): domain Bacteria; phylum Campylobacterota; class Campylobacteria; order Campylobacterales; family Campylobacteraceae; genus Campylobacter_A. The sequence goes on from CAURKE010000093.1 coordinate 902, forward strand.
GAGAAGGTAAATTTAGTCCGCGAGATCAGCGAAAAAATCGGCGGCAAAGAGTTCTACGTCGGACCTAGCTGCTCGCTACTTCACGTGCCTTATACCTTAAAATACGAAGAAAAACTAAACTCCGAGGTTAAAAGCTGGCTAAGCTTCGCCGTAGAAAAACTAGACGAGATCAAAATCATAACCAAGCTAGCCAACGGCGCGGCGCTAAATGCGGCGGAGAGTAAAATTTACGAAGAGAACAAAGCCGCGGTTAAAACGCGCGCGACGTCAAATTTGATCCACTCTTCAAGCGTACAAAACCGCGTAAAAAATCTAGTCAAATTTGAGCGCGAAGATAAATTTGAAGATCGCATCAAAATCCAGCGCGAAAGCCTAAACTACGGCATCCTACCGACTACGACGATAGGCAGCTTCCCGCAAACCGTCGAGCTAAGAGTGCTTCGCCAAAACTTCAAAAAAGGCGAGATCGACGCGGCTGCATATGAAGCCGGTATCAAAAAATACATTGACGACTGCGTCAAATTTCAAGAAGATATCGGCCTAGACGTGCTAGTTCACGGCGAGCCTGAGCGCAACGACATGGTTGAGTATTTCGGCGAGCAGATCGAGGGCTACGCGTTTAGCGAGAACGGCTGGGTACAAAGCTACGGTAGCCGCTGCGTGAAACCGCCTCTACTTTTCGGCGACGTGAGCCGCCCAAAAGCGATGACCGTCGAGTGGATGAAATACGCCCAAAGCCGCACTAGCCGCATAATGAAGGGCATGCTAACGGGTCCCGTGACCATGCTAAACTGGAGCTTCGTGCGCGACGATCTGCCTCGTAGCGAAGTGGCCAAACAGCTTGCGCTTTGTATATTTGACGAGATCGCAGACCTGCAAAATGCCGGCATCCGCATCATCCAAGTGGACGAAGCGGCGTTTAAAGAGGGCTATCCGCTACGCGCCGAAAACATCCCTGCGTACGAGAAATTCGCGGTTGATTGCTTTAAGCTCTCGGTTAGTTCGGCCGAGCCAAAAACTCAGATCCACACGCATATGTGTTACTCCGAGTTTAACGACATCATCAAGACGATCGAGGCGATGGACGCCGACGTCATTAGTATCGAAACCGCTCGCAGCGGCAACGAACTGCTAAAGATCTTTAAATCCGTCGGCTACAAACAAGAGGTCGGCCCTGGCGTATACGACATCCACAGCCCACGGGTTCCTAGCACCGACGAGATCGTGCGCCAGATCCGCGCGCTACTCGAGGTTCTGCCTAAAGAACAGCTCTGGATCAACCCGGACTGCGGCCTAAAAACGCGCAAATGGGAAGAGGTCGAGCCGAGCCTAAAAAATATGGTCGAAGCCGTCAAGATCGTAAGAAATTTATAAATTTAACCGCTTGCGACTGGGCTAAATTTGCCGCTTTTGCCGTTTAAATTTACGGCCGAAGTGGCTTTGTCCGCTAAATTTTGGGCGATGATTTTTAAAACCCGCTTAAATTTGACGCGGATCAAATTTGTCGGTCGCGGGCGAATAATTTATCCTGCGCACGCACCGCCACGGCATAAATTTAACCGCAAACGGCGCGGTTTTCTACATTTTAAATTTGGAAATTTCATGCTAAAAGAAAAAATTTTAAACAAAGAAAAGGGACTCGTGCTCTACGGACTAACGCCGCCCAAGGCCGAATTTGAGGAGTCCAAGCTGCGCGACATCTCGGATCGCTGGACGGGTAGAATAGAGAGCATAAATGCCGACGGGCTCGTGCTTTACGAGGTGCAAGATGAAAGCGAGCGAAACGAAAGCGAACGGACTTTTGAGTTTAGCAGGACATTAAGCCCCGAAATTTACTACCGAGACTACCTAAGCGTTGCGACTCCGAGCGTTTTTTACCGCGTGGCTAGCGGCTACGACGAGGACGGGTTTCGCACGGCTCTAGCCAAACAAAGCTCAAATTTAAACGTGCTCGTCGGAGCTACGTCCAGCTCGCAAAAAGTGCGGCTAAATTTGGCTCGTGCGTACGAGATCGCGGGCGAATTTGAAAATTTGGCCGCAGGCGGAGTGTGTATCGCCGAACGTCACGCTAAAAAGGGCGATGAGCCACAAAGGATGCGCGAAAAGATCGCGGCGGGAGCGAAGTTTTTCATCTCGCAGGCGATTTTTGACGCACAGATGACGCGTAAATTTTTAGAAGACTGCGCGGCCGCAAAGATAACCGAGCCGATATTTCTCACGTTTTCAACGGTCGGCAATCCAAAAACGCTGGAGTTTATCAAATGGCTGGGCGTTAGCGTGCCTGGCGCGGTTGAGGCGCGTCTAAACGCTAGCGAGGACTATCTGGCGCAAAGTTGCGAGATCATAAAAGAAATTTGGCGCGAGCTAAAGAAATTCGGCGATGAAAACGGGCTAAATTTGAGTGCAAACATCGAAAGCGTGATGGCTAAACGCGCAGAGATCGAGGCGAGCCTGGAGCTAGCTCGCGAGTTTAGGTCGCTTTAGACGAGCGCGGCGGTAAATTTGAGCGATAAGCGCGCGAAATTTTGGCGTAAAGGTTGCGCTGCAAAGCAAATTTTGCCCTCGCGCAGGTTTGTTTAAATTTAGATGCTTTTCCCCAAATCCTAAATTTCCGTAAGGCGCTAAATTTGAAAGAGCGAAATTTAAACGAAAAGGGGCGACAATCGCGAGAAAAGAGAGCGGGTCGTTAAAATTTACAGACAAGCGGAACGAAACAAAGCGGCGGACAGCTTAAATTTAAACAAAAAAAGCGGAATCAAAACGGCGTAAATGTAAGTGCGAGTGCGGACCGCACGGCCTGGATTTAATTACCGCACCGAAATTTAACCGTACTTGGTAACTTTAGTTTGCGAGCTAACAAGCCTTAAAAATAAGCGGCCAAACGCGTAAAGGAGTTAAAATGGAGACTTTATTTACCTTTATTTTCGTCGGCGTCATAGCCGTGCTTTTTGCGCTTCCTGCGGCTACTAATCTTTTTGCGGCCTTAGGCGAAAAACCCGCCCGAAATTTAAGCGAGAACGCTCAAAGCTCAGCCAAAAGCGATCTTTCGTCCGAGCTAAAAGAGCTGGAAAACGAGCGCGTAAATTTAGTGGCCGCCGTCAAAAAAGCAACTCTTATCGCCTTTGCGGTAGGCGTTTGCGTAGGCGCAGCAGCAGCGTATTTTCTAGATGCGATTTTCGGCGTGACGCTTGGCGCTATCTCTTACGCTGCGACGACCAGCCTTTTGACTGCGTCTAAAAGGCGAGAATTTAGGGCAAATTTTAAACGCCAAATCATAGAAAATATCGTAAAAAAACACGGCCTTAGCTACGATAAAGACCGCGGGCTGGGGCTGGATGACTTTTTTACGATTTACGATTGCAGGGTCGATGAGTGGAGCAGCGAGGATCTCGTTGAGGGCGATATAGATGGCGTCAGCGTCAAATTTAGCGACTTTTACGTAGCCAAAAAGGTGAAAAAGAAAAATGGCACCGAGACGGTCGTGCAGTTTCAAGGCGTGCTTTTTAAGGCGGATTTTAATAAAAAGCTAAGCTCC
>CAURKE010000094.1:0-4417 GCA_963525055.1 uncultured Campylobacter sp.
ACGCTAGAAAATACGCGCGTAAAGCGGACGGAGTTTAACGAAAACGGCTATATACTGCAAGAAACCGAGCATATAAACGGCGTGCCAAACAGCTCGGTTTTGTTTGAGTACGGCAAAGACGGGCTAATCCGCAAAAAATATCAAGATAGCGCCGTTTATCTCTACGAATACGAATTTGACGGCGAAAATTTAGTCGCGACGGCCAAAGAACAGCATGTAGAGGATAAATTTTACCCCCGCACGGAGAAAACCACTTACGGCAAGGACGGCAAAATGATCGCTCGAGCGGCGTATTCGGGCGGGACGCTAGTGACGGACGATAGCTACGTCTACGACGAAAAGGGCGTTTTAACGCGGATAGAAAATAATATGGAGCCGCGGCACGGCATAGAGATAAGCTTCGAGCGCAAGCCAAACGGCGAATATGAAAAAATCACGCAAGCCCCGGGCTCAAAATGGGTTTATTACTACGCCGCAAACGGCGACGAGATGGAGTATACGTCGGTAAATTACTTCGGCTCCGAGGCAAAAATCTGGCAAATCTTGCAGTTTAAAGACATAATCAGGGATGAGCAGGGAAATTTGACGCATAAAACCTCGGTCAAATTTAAGCCCGCGGACAAATACTACGAAAACGGCGACATAAAAGAGATCGGTCTATATAAAAAAACGGAAATAAAATATGAATACTACGCAAAATAAGAAAAAATACCTAATCAGTCTCAAAACCTACACCGCGGCGATGTTTATCTTCGTCTTTTGCGCGCTTTGCGTCGCGGCGTCGGCGGCGATACTGGCTTACGAGCGGATATTTGAGATGAAGCTTGGGATGTTTTGGGGCATTATCAGCTTTTGCGCGATCGTGATGGGCGCGGGCGGAGCGATATTTTACGCGGTAACGGCGTATTTTTTGCGGTACGTCGAGAGCTTTAGACTAGCAGCCGGCAAGATCGCTAGGGGCGACTTCGCCGTTAGGGTCGCGCGTAAAAACTGCAAGCGCGGCTCTGATAGCGAGTATCTGCACGAGCTAGACGAGCTGGCGGCAAATATAAATTTGACCGCGGCGGCGCTGGAAAAAATGGACTACATGCAAAAAGACTTCGTCTCAAACGTCTCGCACGAGCTAAAAACGCCTCTAAGCATCATCAGCGGCTACTGCGAGATCGCGCAGGACGAGATGGACGAGGCTCGCAGAAACGAGTATCTGGGGCTCATAAAAGAGCAGGCAAACTCGCTAAGCAGGCTGTGCGAGGATATGCTGCTGCTCTCGCGCCTAGATAGTCAGGCGGGCGTAAATTTGGACGAAAACGTGCGCGTAGACGAGCAGCTGCGAAAGGCTGCGGCGATGCTGATGCAAAAGTACGGCGGGCGGGAGTTTGATCTGGATCTAGCCGCCGTAAGCGTACGCAGCAACGCCTCGATGCTAGCGCAAATTTGGATAAATTTAATGGATAACGCGCTGAAGTATTCGGCTGCCGATATCGACGTAAGTTGTCGCGAAGAGGGCGGTTGGCTTGTAGTGCGCATTAGCGACGAGGGGGCAGGCATAGAGGCTAAAAAGCTAGAAAAAATCTACGATAAATTTTATCAATGCGAGGAGTCGCACAAGGGCAAGGGTAGCGGTCTAGGGCTATCTATCGTGCGGCGCATCATTCATCTTTTAGGCGGTGAGATAAGCTACGAAAGCGAGCCAGGACGCGGTACGACCGTAAGCGTAATGATCCCAAACGCGCGTAAAATTTGAGGCAAAACGCGGCTAAAATAGTTCAAATTTGCGCTTCTTTGGCGGGCAAATTTGACTCTCAGACTCGGCTGATTGCGCAGCAAATTTGAGTTGCGGACGCAAAATTTGACTAAAATTTAAATTTGATGCGAATGACGCAACCGAATTTGCCGTAAATTTGACGAAATATGCGTAAATTTCAAATCAAATTTTAAAAAGTCATACAAAGGACACATTGAGGACACAAAAGGTCATTATAATTCTCCAAAAATAAAGGAGAAAAAGATGAAAGATTCTGCAGTAACTCACGTAACTATGGCTATCGGAGCCGTGCTTTGGGGCTGTCTAACGGCAGCGGTGGTTTTGTTTTAACGATTAACGCAAAGAAACGTAAAAACAAAAATCTACGGACGAGTATCGCGGCAAGCGGCTCGCAAGCACGGCGATAGCTCGTCCAGCATCTAAATCAAATTTAACCGAAATCCCAGCATCAAAAACTCAGCTAGTTTTCGTCTTCTCACGCCTGTTTTTATACTAAATTTAAAATTTGACTCGCAAGCCGAACTGTTTAAATTTAACCTCAAATTTACCCGCACCGGCCGCTAGCTGTCGCGCTTTGATTGTTTATTTAGCTTCTTTTGGATAAAATCGCCCAAATTTAATCTTAAGGCGAATCATGAAACAAGCAAAAGTCTGGAAATTCGGCGACAATATCGACACCGACATCATCATAGCCGCGCGCTATCTCAACACCTCGGACGAAAAAATCTTAGCCACTCACATCATGGAGGATGCCGATCCTGAATTTAGCAAAAAAATCTCCGTCGGCGACGTCATCGTAGCTGGCGAAAATTTCGGCTGCGGCAGCTCGCGCGAGCACGCTCCTTTGGCGCTTAAGGCCGCAGGCATCGGCGCGGTGATAGCTAAGAGCTTTGCTAGGATTTTTTATAGAAACAGCTTTAACACTGGACTTTTGATACTGGAAATCAAAGAAACAGACGAGATAAACGCGGGCGACGAGCTAAAAATCGACGTGGATAACGGCACGGTCGTAAATTTAACGAGCGGCAAAGAGTATAAATTTAGCCCGATACCGCCGTTTATGCAAGAGCTTTTAAAAAGCGGCGGCCTCATAGAATACGCAAAAACAAGGATATAAAATGGCTAAAATTTATAACATAGCGGTGATAAAAGGCGACGGCATCGGACCTGAGATAGTGGACGAGGCGATAAAGGCGCTGGATGCGGCTAGCGCGGAGTTTGGTTTCGAGCTTAGCTACAACTTTTACCTGATGGGCGGCGCAGCGATCGACGTGTTCGGTGAGCCTTTGCCTAGCGAGACGCTAAACGGCGCGCTAAACTCGGACGCGGTGCTTTTTGGCGCCATAGGCGGGCCTAAATGGGACGGCTTGCCGCGTCATCTGCGCCCTGAAAGCGGGCTTTTGAAGCTACGAAAAGAGCTTGGTGCGTATGCGAATTTGCGCCCGGCGATGATATTTGACGAGCTAGTGGACGCTAGCACGCTAAAGCCGTCAGTCCTTCAGGGCGTCGATTTTATCGTGGTTCGCGAGCTAACGGGCGGGATATACTTCGGTCAGCCGCGCGAGAAAAAAGAAAACAGCGCCTACAACACGATGAACTACACGAGCGAGGAGATCGAGCGCATCGCAAAGGTCGGGTTTGAAACCGCGATGAAGCGCAAAAAACGCGTCTGCATGGTCGATAAGGCAAACGTGCTAGAGACCAGTCAGCTGTGGCGCGAGGTCACGAGCGAGGTCGCAAAGGGCTATCCGGAGGTAAATTTGGAGTTTATGTACGTCGATAACGCGGCGATGCAGCTGGTGCGCGCGCCTAGTAAATTTGACGTGATTTTAACGGAAAATCTCTTCGGCGATATCCTAAGCGACGAAGCTAGCATGGTGTGCGGCTCGATAGGACTCCTGCCAAGCGCCAGTATCGGGGGCAAGGTTGGCGTCTACGAGCCTATCCACGGCAGCGCGCCAGATATCGCAGGGCAGGGTATCGCAAACCCGGTCGCTACGATACTAAGCGCTGCGATGATGCTTAGGTATTCATTTGGCGAAAATGCGGCTGCAAAAGCGATTGAAAACGCCGTAAAAGCGGCTCTCGCGCAAGGATATAGGACGAAGGATATAGCGGAATTCGGCGCTAAAGAAATTTGCTCTACGAGCGAGATGGGCGGTATCATCGCCTCGCTAATAAAAAAATGAAAAATACTATCACGGAAGCCCTAATCTACGAGGCTCAAGGACTAAAAGACGATGCGCTGATAGTTTATAAAAACATCCTAAAGCGCGAGCCGACAAACGCCGCCGCGATCGCCGCGATAAGGCGTCTAAGCGGCCTTAGCAGGAAAAAAACGGGCGTAAACGAGCAGATGCGAGACTTTTTCATCAAGATGAAAACGGACGAAGAAATAACCGAATTTAAAAGGTGGCTGATAAAACTATGAAACTGGAAGAAATAGCGAAAATGGCGATAGACGAGGTGGCGATGGAGCTAAAGCAAATGAGCGCCGCACAGGAAAACTTGGACGCTCGCGAGGCTGAAAACGGGTCAAATTTGGGGGGTGTTCCGGCGTCAAGCGGCGACGTAAATTTGACCAATGCTGCCGGGCTTGCAAATTTAGTCGGCGAGATAAGCGTATCGGACGAGGCTAGCGAGTTTGAGGCG
>CAURKE010000095.1:0-4416 GCA_963525055.1 uncultured Campylobacter sp.
GAGATACAAGAAGAAGAGCGCCTAGCCAAAGAAACCAGCGAGCGCAAAAGCCAAGTCGGCACGGGCGACCGCTCGGGACGTATCCGCACCTACAACTTCCCGCAAAACCGCATCAGCGACCACCGCATAAATTTGACGCTTTACCGCCTCGACGCGATAATGGCGGCGGGACTTTTTGACGAGATTATCGAGCCGCTGATTGCGCATTATCAATCCGAAGCAATCTCGGACGCCGATCTATAAATTTTAAAATTCACTCAAATTTCGTCATTTTCAATACGACATTTTCGTTAAATTTGGATGCAAATTTTACTGCAGACGGAGTCGTCATGCAGGTTAAATTTGAGAACGACTTATCTTTGCTTTTTAGGTAAAATTTCTGAAAAATAGTTGCAAATTCGGATCTGCTTTTTTAAATTTAGCTTTAAAAATATCAAATAAAAAACCAAGCCGAAATATATAAACCGATAAATTTTTAGTCGCCTATAACCCGTCCAAATTTATCAAATTTTTAGCCCGCCACTCCGTCAATATGTAAAACAAAAACTGTTTGTCAAAGTCAATCGGCGCTCGAAATCGGGTTTTATTAAAATAGCAAAACCCGTAAATTTCTCAAATTTAATAAACAGAAACAAGGCGTCTAATTTATTGCAAGCGGCTTTATAAAAAATTTGAGCGAAGTTTTACGGCAAACTATTCAAATTTAGTGACTAGAAATAATTTAAAATTTCACGCCGAAACTAAATTTAACATCGCGCCGCGTATCCGTCATGCGCAAAACCCGTCCAAAACAGCTTCACTTCGCTAATTCAAGTATATTGCACGCACGTTTGGAGCCCAGATCGCAGGCTTTTTTGAGACGCTCGCCCGATAGCTCAAAGCTCTGCTGCGCGACGTCGCCTTTTAGATAAAACACCGACTCCTCGTAGCAGCTCTCCGCACTCCCAGCGGCGCAGGCGTCTTTATAGATCGCAAAGGCTTTTGCGCCGTCCTTGTAGCCCGTTAGCCCTTTGGCGTAAAACTCCGCGGAAAAGTAACACGCCAGAGCGTCGCCGCTCGAGCAGCTTTTTTCTAGTGCAGCGAGCGTTTTTTCGCAGCTTGCGGCGTCGCCTTTGTTTATGCAGGCATTTAGCCCGACCTCGTCTATAGCGGCATTTGCGAGCGCGACCGCAGCGGCTAGTATCCAAATTTTCCTCATTTTTTCTCTAGTTCCTTTAAATTTTTAAATCTATAAATCCCGTTTTTCACTCGCTCGAAAATTTTGCGATTTTCAAGCAGCTTGATGGTCTGCGTGACTGTGGGCTTGCTGGCGTCCGTCTGCTCGCAGATATCTGAAATTTTAACTGTTATGAAGCCGTTTTCATCCACATTTTGGGCTAAAAACAAGATGATCTCCATCTTTTTCTCGCCCAAAATTTGACCGAAAATCTCCCTCTCTAACTCCGTCATCGCGCTAAATTTACTTGTATTCTAGCAGTTTAAAGTATTTTTTCGCAATAGGATCGAGAAAAAAGGCATCGTATTTATCGCCCGGATCCTGCCCCATAAGTTCCGGTCTCATGTTGTATTTATACATTTCTCGACCATTTTCATTTTCGTCTTCATGATAAACGTAAAACGCGCCGTCTAGGACGACTTGTCCAAATTTACATTTTTTGCTCTCGCTTTCTTCATTAGGCCATTCGTATTCCCATTTGTATATTTGCCCAAAATTTGAATTTCCGACTTTTAAAAATATATTTTGGAGGTGATTGCTGTTAGGCTCGTCCAGCATTAGTTCGCCGTATTCAATGCCCGTGTTTACATCTCCGTCATATCCTTCGCCAAAGTCGTAATTTTTTCCTTCGTAGGTTATTTTGCTGCCGTCCGCCATAACGAAATTTTCGCCCAGACGACTATAGTTTTCGTCCTCTTTACGCTTGCTTGCCTCGGCTTCTAAGTATTGCATACTGTTTTCATTGACGCAGTAGCTGAGTTTTAGCTTTACGATATCGTTTTTATTCTTTTTTAAAAACGATTTTAACGCGTGCATAGACTTGACGTCTGACAAAAATATCTTGGCAGTATCCATCTCTTTCGCACCCAAAAACGCGGCAAGCGCAAGCGATAAAACGATGACTTTTTTCATTTTTTACTCCTTAAAATGATCCTAATTTTACTAAATTTTAGCTTATTTTACGGCTCTTGCGATAAAATACGCCAAATTTAACAAAGGATAAAATTTGAAACTAATCAGCTGGAACGTAAACGGGCTGCGCGCCGTCGCCGCTAAAGACGGCTTTGCTTGGCTAGAGCAGCATAGACCCGATTTTTTAGGCCTTCAGGAGATCAAGGTGCGCGAGAGCGACGTGCCTGCCGAGATTTATAAGCTCGGATTTAACGAAATCAGCGTAAATTCGGCAGCCAGAGCGGGGTACTCGGGCGTGATGAGTCTGGCTAAATTTAGCTCCGCTACGCAAAAGGCGGCGTTTTTTGACGACGACGAGGGGCGGGTTTTGGAGCATAGATTCGGCAACGTCGTACTTTTTAACATCTACTTTCCAAACGGCCAAAAAGACGAGACGCGCCTAGCCTACAAAATGGACTTTTACGCTAAATTTTTAGCCTACGCGGACGAGCTCGTAAAGCAGGGCAGAGACGTGATATTTTGCGGCGACATAAACACCGCGCACCGCGAAATCGACCTCAAAAACCCAAAAGCAAACGCCAAAACCTCGGGCTTTTTGCCTATCGAGCGCGCGTGGCTGGACGAGGTCGTCGCACGCGGCTTTATCGACACATTTCGGCACGTACGCGGCGACGAGGCGGACGCGTATTCGTGGTGGAGCTACCGCTTTAACGCCCGCGCCAAAAACGTCGGCTGGAGGATCGATTATTTTTTCATTTCAGCAAGCCTCGAAGACCGCCTAAAAGACGCGTTTATCCTGAGCGATATCACGGGCTCCGACCACTGCCCCATCGGTATCGAGATCGATCTGGACGGACTTATTTAAATTTGTTTTCTTAGCGGCGCAGGCTAAATTTGACTAAAATTTACGCTTTTTACTGCGAGCAAAACTGGGGTCAAATTTGACTCGCCGCGCGATTTGCCAAATTTAAGTCCAAATTTTGCGCCCGCTTTTTAAAAACCAAACGCTTAAATTTAAGCCGCGATATATGCGTATATAATTATAATATCTAACGAAAAAAGCGACAAACAGGCGAGCCTAAAGGCTTTTACGTAATCAAATTTAAAGGAAAAAACATGACTAACAAAACTATCTTATCGGCTATTTTAGCAGGGGCGACCGTTTTAACCCTAAGCGGTTGCTTTGATTCGGGAGCTAGCGGAAGCAAGGCCGCCAAAATCGATAAACCTAGCGGAAAGATAGCAAAAAGCCTAAAAGAGGTTTGCGATAATCCAAATACTAAATATGACGCTTTGGTAGCGGATCTAAAAGTAAAAATGCTTAACGATGACAATGAAGGCAATAAGTGGGTTTTCTTTTACGATCAAGATAACCAAGACTTTAAAATTACGGCAAGAACAACAACAACAAATTATCAAATTCAACATCTAGTTATTCCACAAATAGAATTTTTAAATGTTCATTTAGAAATGCAAAAACCTACATGCAGAATTGAATCAAACCCGTATAAAGAAAAAATATTGCAAGATAAATATATAACGCACAAAGAGGCGGCAGAATATGAAAAAGTAATTCCGGTAGAAAACATAATACAAGTAAAAAAAATATAGTTTATATAAAAATAGGAAATTCATGCAAGAAAAACGGCGCTTGCTATGAGGTGCCGTCAAATTTGACTCAAAAACCCGTGATCTAAAGGTGCGTGATTAGGATTTTAAAACCAAGTCCGACGAGGATCGCGCCGCCTAAAATCAGTGCCTTTTGCTCCAAAAACTCTCCCGCAAATTTGCCGACGTAAAAGGCCGCGACGCTAAGCGCGAAGCAAACTAGCCCGATAACAGCGGCGCTAAAGTAGATGTCAGCAGCCGTAAAGCTCAGCGTCACGCCCACGGCTAGCGCGTCGATACTGGCGGCAAATCCGCCTGAGAGCAGCATCTTCGTATCAAGGCTCACGGCCTGTGCAGGTTCGTTTCTACAGGCTTCTCGGATCATTTTTACGCCCAAAAAGCCCAAAATCGCAAACGCGATAAAATGATCGATCTGCGCGATAAATCTAGCAAACGCCGCGCCCAAAAAATAGCCCGCAAGCGGCATCGCCGCCTGAAAAAATCCAAAAACAAACGCGATAAATAAAATCTTTGATAGCGCGAGATTGCGGTATTTGGCGCCGTTTGCGATGCTAAGCGCCGCCGCGTCCATAGCAAGCGCGATAGAGAGAAGTAAAAGCTCCATTTTGCCCTTTCAAAAAGGCTAATTTTAACTCAAAATTTGCCTCTTGCGGTTAATC
>CAURKE010000096.1:0-4380 GCA_963525055.1 uncultured Campylobacter sp.
CTGAAATCGGCGAGATACCAAACGGCAAAAAAGTGATCCAAGACGAGCTAGATAAGCTCGGCCCTATAACTGCGCCAGAAAAGCTTGTCGGAGTCATATTTATAGCAGCGGCTGCGTGCTGGATATCGCTGGGCTTTATCCTAAAATCATTTGACGTAAAAATCGCCAGCCTAGACGCCATAATCGCGATGAGTACGGCGATTTTGCTCTTTATCGTGCCCGCAAACAAAAGCGGCGAGCGTCTCATCGACTGGGATAGCGCTAAAAAGCTACCTTGGGATATCCTCATACTCTTTGGCGGCGGTTTGTCGCTCTCGGCGCAGTTTAGCAGCAGCGGACTGTCGCTTTGGATCGGTCATCAGGTCTCAGCACTCGGCGCGCTGACTGTCGCCGCGATCATCATGGCCGTCGTAACGCTCGTCATTTTCCTCACCGAGATCACGTCAAATACCGCTACCGCAGCGGCCTTTTTGCCCGTCATCGCAGGCGTTAGCGCTGGACTTGGCTATACCGGCGCAAACGTGATGCTATTTACGATCCCGGTTGCTATGGCGGCTACGTTTGCCTTTATGCTGCCCGTCGCCACGCCGCCAAATGCCATCGCATACGGCTCTGGCTACGTAAAAATCAGCTCGATGATAAAAGCCGGAATCTGGCTAAATATCATCGGAATTTTTCTCATCACGGCAACCGTCGTCTTTATCGCTTCGGCTGTTTTCGGGCTTAAATTTTAATCAAATTCAGGCTGTTGCGACCGCCCGAATTTACCCTTATTTAATAGGCGTTGCTGTATCATCGTAAAAATATTTTAACTCAAGGCTACAAAATGAACGACATCCAAAAATCATACGACGAGCTTCCATATATCTCGGCCGCTTTCCCCGAAACTTCGCCTGCGCGACTTGAGGCTTTGGCTTCGTTTTTATCGCTAACTCCGCCGCCGTCCAAAACGGCTAAAGTGCTGGAAATCGGTTGCAGCTACGGCGGAAATTTATTTCCTTTTGCGATCGCAAACCCGCAGGCAAAGGCGCTAGGCATCGATCTAAGCGAAGTGCAGATAAACAAAGCCAAAGAGCTGGCCGCACAAATGCGCGTAGATAATATCGAATTTAAGGCAAAAGATATCTGCGATTTTACGGATGCGGACGTGAGCGATTACGGGAAATTCGACTACATTATCTGCCACGGCGTTTATAGCTGGGTGCCTGACGTCGTAAAGGATGCGATCCTAAAAACGATCAAGCGCTTTTTGAGCCCAAACGGCGTCGCCTACGTGAGCTACAACGTCTATCCTGGCTGGAAGATCAAGGATACGATCAGAGATTTTTTGATTTTCGGCACTAAAGGCATCGAGGACAAAACAACAAAAGTAGCAAAAGCAAGGGAGCACTTAAGAGCGCTTGGCGAGTATGCTAAATTTTGTAAAACTGACGGCCAGGTAAGTAAAATTTTAATCGACTACGATGCGTTAGAGTTTCATATAGAAGAAATATTAAAAATGGGCGACTCATATATAATGCACGAATATTTGGAAGTTTTTAATAACCCGATTTATTTTAAGGACTTTGCTGCGCATCTTGATCAAAACGGACTTGCATACTTAACGGAAGTTAGCCTGGACGACGTTTTTAGATCAAATTTAGGGCTAGAACAATTCGATAATTATATCGACTCAAATTTTGGTTCCAGAATAGACAGAGAGCAAGCTTTGGATTTTTTAACAGGCAAAATATTTAGAGCAAGTTTAATAGTCAATAAAGAGATTATAGGTGATAATTTTCACGTAGATATAGGTGTGGATGAGCTTTGTAAACTAAATTTATCTGCCGACTTTGCAAAAGAGGGCGAAATATATAAAAACGTTAGAAAAGGCGTAATGAAACCCGAATACAACTGGCTTTACGAGGTATTTAACGACGTTTTCCCAGCAAGTATAAATTTTGCCGATGTTGCCGCACTTTTAAAAGAGGACGAAAACGCCGTAAGGGCTGGATATTTTGGCTTTATGGAGATTTTAGCATCAAACTGCGCAAAAATCACAACATACGAACGTCCTAAGATCTCGTATGAAAAAGGCAAAAGTCGGCTAAAAGAACGTGTACGCGGATATTTTGAGTATTTTTCAACAGCAAATGAACCCGTAATTTTTATGGCCGATACATTAAATGTAAACATTCAGCTATCAAAATTTGATGCTTTTACGGCGTTAAAATTCGACGGCAAAAACTCGTTTGAAGACATAGCAAAACAGACGATAAAATTCGTACAAGAAAGAAATTTAGAATTTAGTATCAATGATAAGGTCGTAAAAGTCGGTAATAAAAGCGAATTAAAAAAAGCAACAGAAGATTATGTTAAATTAATTGCTTTAAAACTTGAATACGGAGATTTTTTAGAAAATTTCTGATTTTTCTTGGGAGCGAATGCGATAAATTTACCTCGCTCCCGAACTTCCCGTAAATTGGACGAGTAGTTTCAGCTATTAAAGCGGTAAAATTTAGCAAAACCAAAATTTACCGCAAATACTAAATTTAAGCAAAAAGCTTATTTATCATTATAATTAACGTCGTACAGATAAGCGCGAGTAGGCATCTTTTTTGGACGGTGCGGTCGATCTTTTGCGCTAAAGCTACGCCGAACCTCACGCTTATAAGCGAGCCGATACCGACCAAAACGCCGACCTCGTACTGCACGAGCCCCTGCGAAGCAAGGCTAATAAAACCCGAAATCGATGAAAATATCACGAAAAATAGCCCCGTGCTGACGGCCTTTTTTATATCATAATTGAGAAAATTTATCAAAACCGGCATAATGATAACCGAGCCGCCGATACCTACGCTGATAGCCACCGCGCCGACAAAAAGCCCGACGAAAAACAGCGGAACGAGAGAGGGATTATGAGCGCCTTTTGGCTCAGGATTTTTAAAAAATAGCTTAATAACGTTAAAAATTTGAATGCAGATAAGCGTAAGCAGCAAAAATTTAGACGGAACGCTCGCCACGATAAAGCCGCTAGCACTAGCCCCGCAAAAGCCACCGATACCGAGCACCAGGGCGGGCTTTAAATCGACGGTCTTGTTTTTGAGATTTAAAAGCGAGCCGTAAACCGAGCTAAACACCATCTGAAGGACGCTTACGCCGATTGCGTATTTGACGTCAAAGCCCAAAAACACGAGTATCGGTACAGCCGCCGCGCCGCCTCCGATGCCCAAAAATCCAGACAAAAAGCCGACAAAAAGCCCCAAACACACGTATCCGACCGATGCAACCGATAAAATTTCCATAATCTCGCCTTAAAGTAAAATCCGATTTTAGCCGTTTTTGGGTAAAATTAATTTTAAAATTTAAAAAAGGAAAATTATTGAAAAGATTGATTTTGATGATTTTTGCGGGATTAAATTTGGCCTTTGCCGGCGTCACGGCAGGCCAGAACGAGCTAGAGCTAGAAGCCGCGGTTAAGAGATTTCAAAGACTGCTTGACATGAGAGACATTAGCGAATTTGCCGTAGTGCCTCATCATGTTTTCGCCGCGCAAACGGGAGTAAATTTGACGCCGTCGGTCACTGTGATTTTTGGCGCTCCAGGCGTAATTGCGCCTTTAATAGAATGCGAACCGCGCCTAGCGCTGGAGCTTCCGTTTAAGTTTTTATTTCAAAAAATAAACGGCAAAACGGTCGTGAGCTTTGAGGATATAAAAAGCATCGCGGCCAGATACGGCGTCTTTGACTGCCGCGCCCTAGACGCGGCGCAGAGGCTAGAGCGCGAGCTTTTTGACGCCGCCGTCAAATGAAAATTAAGCTTAATTTTTATATAATCGACGCTCATTAAAGGATATTTTATGTTACTTTTGAGCCCCGTTTTTTATTATGAAAAGATCCGCGAAAAATTCGCCAACTCCTACCTCGCCGAGGACACGACGCAGACCATCGTCGGTATCGACTGCGAGTACATTAGCAGCGAACATACCGATTTTGCAGGGCTTAAGAGCTACTTTAAAGCTCAAAAATCGGGCGCCCCTTTTGCGGGACTGTTTGGAGTGCTAGGCTACGGCGGGATAAGATATTTTGAAAAAATCCCCGAATTTAACGCCTCGCAGTACGATTTCCCCGACTTTTTCTACGCCAACGCCCGCGCCTACCTGCACTTTGATAAAAATAGCAAAATTTACAGCTTTTACGGCGACCGCGAGCGGTATTACGATTTTCTCGTTAAATTTAGCGCAAATGACGAAGCAGCCGCCACAGAACAACGCGCAACAAGGCGGAGCAAATATAAAATTTTAACCGATTTAGAAGGCGAAAAAGCGCATTTTCTGAGTATTGCCGAACGCGCCAAAGAGTATCTAAAAAGCGGCGACGTCTTTCAAGTCGTGCTAAGCGA
>CAURKE010000097.1:0-4366 GCA_963525055.1 uncultured Campylobacter sp.
GTGGAAAAAGTGGACGCGTATCACGAGTGGAGATATTTTAGAGAGAGCAGCGGCGGGCTCGAGTCTGCGTGGAAATTTGACCGTCCGGCGCTTTTAACGATAAGAGCGAAAAAACAGTACGTCCTAACGCTCGCAAAAGACCCGCAGAGCACCTATATGTATATGATCACGGTGCCAAACGAGCGCGCTAAAAACTTGATCCTCATAAAAGTCGATAGCAAGGATAAAATGCTAAGCGGCGAAACTATCGTGACCTCGGACCTCGCGCTAAAAGATAAACGCGATCTAAAGGACTACTATATAACGGCCGGCGACATAGCGGGCGGTAAGTTTTTGGCCTACTCCAAAAACTACAACACCTTGCTCGTGATCGACCTTGCGGAGGCGAAGATAACGGATGCCTACGCGATGCCGCAAATCGGCGATATCTCCGGACTAGCGGTAAAGGGCGGTAGCATCTACGCTCTAGCGCATAAGGACGGCAAAGTAAACGTCGTGGAGCTAAACAACCCTCTGGGCGAGTAAATTTAGTCCAAACCAACGCAAATCCGTCCGCGTAAAGCGGGCGAATTTGAGATGACTCATAGATAAATTTTAACTGCAAGTCGGCGTCTTTGCGCCGGCTGCTAAATTCCTTTTAATTTACCTAACCGCTTTATAATGTCAAAAATTTATAAAGGAGAGATGATGAATTATCTTGAAATTTTAAAATTTCGTCACGCGTGCAAAGTTTTTGACGAGAGCAAAAAGATCAGCGCGGGCGAGTTTGACTTTATCTTAGAGGCGGGTAGGCTAAGTCCTAGCTCGACGGGTCTTGAGCAGTGGGACTTTTTAGTCGTGCAAAATAAGGAACTAAGGCAAAAAATCCGCGAAGTCTCGTGGAATCAAGTGCAAATCACCTCTTGCTCGCATCTTGTTGTCGTTTTAGCAAAGGTCAAAGAGATAAAATTTGGCAGCAGTTATGTTGATAAAATAATCGCCAGACGCGCAGACAAAGACCCTGAGATGATCGCTGCAAGGCAAAAATTTTATCACGACTTTTTGCTATCAAATTTCAAAAACGATGATGAGCTAACATTTCAGTGGTCGCACGAGCAGTGCATGATAGCTGCGACAAATATGATGAACGCAGCCGCGAGCCTTGGCATAGATAGCTGCCCGATCGAAGGCTTTGATAGACACGCTTTAAATGAAATTTTAGGCCTTGATGAGAGCGAGCAAAGAGTGGCTATCGTAGTGCCATTTGGCTACCGCCTAAACCCACAGCCGATAAAATACCGCCGCGAACTAAGCGACGTCGTGAAGTGGATTTACTAAATTTAGCAGTTACGTAAATTTAAAATTTAACTCAGTCGGCGCGAGCTTTACGCGGTTTTGACGCCGGCTAGATTTTAAATTCGAGTTTTGTTGCTCAAATTTATCCAAATTTATTTGCTAAGGCGACAAATCTACAGTTGTAGCACACACACCGCAGACGACGCGAAGACGCCAAACGCGGTTTGTATATTTGCGGCAAAGATTTTTGATAAACTGCCGTTTGACAAGCGGTCGCGCTATCTAGGGCTGCCGCAGAGAAACTGCAAGACGCGATAATTGCTTGGGCAAAAAACGGCCGCACTTATTTCGCGCGATACTCACTTTTATACGAGCGAGCATTTGGCTGCGCTGTACGGTGAAAGTCGGCTTAAGCTAGTTAGGGCGCGCCCGTATTGATTTTGCGAACGGCTCGGCAAATTTGCTCAAAATTTAAGACGCAAAATTCGGCGAGATTTCAAATTTATAGATTCAACAAACTTTCAAATTTTAAGAATTTCCGACCGCGAAAATTTATGGAGCTTGCAAATTTAGCCAAACTCAAATTAGGCTAAAAATTATCGCTCTGCCCGTTTAGTAGCTTGTCCACGACGTAGACGGCGATCTTTTTGGCGCCGTTCATGCTGATATGCATGCCGTCATCCTTGCGCAGCGGCTTTTTGTCCGCACCCTCTTTTAGATACTTGCCGTTATCGCAGATCGCGCCGCTGATGTCGATGTAGCGCGCGCCGTATTTTTGCGCCGCGTCTTTGTAAATCAGGTTTAGCGCCTTCATTTTTTTGTCGAATTTCTCGCTTTTCATACACGGCACTCCCAGCCACACGACCTGCGCGCCGTGCTCTGTGGCGATCTCGTATATCTCGGCGATCCTGCCCTCATACGCCTCGCGCCACGCGTCGGTGCCAAAGTCCAGCGCCTGCTCGTCAAATGTGTAGCTATAAGCGTCGTTTGCACCAAAAAGCGCGAAGATTAGCAGATTTTGCGGGCGATTTTCTAAGCTTGCTAGTGCCGCTTTTAGCTCCTCGCTCCAGTCGTAAAATTTCTTATTCGTTAGCCCCGTGCTGGCTTTTGCCATATTTTTGATTGAGATTTTGCTCGTTTTTAGCGCATTTTCAAAACCCCAGCCAAAGCCTTGCATTATGGAGTCGCCTATCAAAATGACGCCTAAATTTTCATTTAGCTCGATATCAAAAGCCGCGGATTTGTTTGTTTTATTTGGAACACTCGGCGTTAAATTTGAGGCTAGCGAGCCGTTTTTATCTAAATTTAAAGCGGTTTTAGTGGGAGAAATTTGAGCAGTTTGCGCAGTCAAATTTGCCTCTTTTACCGCGCCGATATTAGGCGTTAAATTTGGGGTATTTTGAGCGTTTAAATTTACGGGCTTGGTTTGCGAGGCGGTTAAATTTTGCTCTGTTTTAGGGCTAGTTACGACCTGTTTTTTATCGCCCGAAAAAATACCCGTAAGTTTATTGATGGCCGATTTTGCGCTCTGCAAGCCGTCCTCGGCCGCGTTTATAAATTTATCGCTCAGCGCCATCGCGCGCTCGTCCGTGATGAAAAAATCCTTTTGATATTTGGCTTCGTAGTAGTTTGACAGCGGTCGCAAAAATAGCGCAATCAGCGTAAAAAACGCGAGAAATACCCCAAAAAACGCTCTCATTAAAATCCTTGATATATAAAGTTAGGCATACCGGACGGCATCAAAAAGTAAATAATTATCCCAAAAATCGCCAAAAAAACGGCTGAAAAAACAACGTTTATGTTTGCAAAAAATTTGACCAAAAGTGGATAAACGTCAAGCGCGGCGTACAAAAATACGAATACGAAAACGCCAGCAAATAGCGCGCAAATCGCAAGAAGCTCGCCGCCGGAGTTTCTAAAAATAGCTCCGATGTAGCGCACCGCCCCTTCAAAATCCATCGTGAAAAAGACCCAAACCATACTCACGAAAATAAACGTAAAATATCGTCCAAGCATCGCCGAGTTTAGCCATTTGCGCTCGCTGGTTAGATTTAAAAATACGACGCCAAGGCCGTGGATGAGCCCCCATAGCAAAAATCCCAGCCCCGCGCCGTGCCAGACGCCAGATATCGCAAAGACTAGCATCACGTTTAGCTGCGTTTGCGCCCGCGTGCCGCGACTGCCTCCGAGCGGAAAATAGACGCACTCTTTGAAAAAATTCATGAGGCTGATGTGCCAATTTTGCCAGAAAATTTTTAAATTTCGCGCCGTAAAAGGGCGGTTGAAGTTTTGCGGCAAAACAAAGCCGCACATGAGTCCAAGCGCCGTTACGAAGTCCACGTAGCCGCTAAAATCGGCGTAAAGCAACACGCTGTAGCCAAAAAGCGCGCCAAGAAGCTGCGAGGCGGGTAGGGTGGGCGCGGCAAAAACGGGATTAACTATCTCGAAAAGATGGTTTGCGACGATGAGTTTTTTAAAAAGCGCGGAGCACAAAAGCGCGAATATGGCGGGGCTAGCGCGAAAAACCTTGGGAGAGTTTAACGACTCGAAAAAGGGCTTTGGCCGCAAAATCGGGCCCGAAATAATCGCGGCAAAAAAGCTAAGAAAAATCAGCGTATCAAGGTAGCCGGGCGCCTCTAGTTCGCCCTCTTGCACGGCTTTTAGTAGCAAAATACTCATAAACGAATAAAATGAAATGCCAAGCGGAAGCGCGATGGTTTCAAGTCTCATGACGCCAAATTTGATCGTAAAATAGCCGCCGTATTTAAAAAACGCAAGCGCGCAAAGCACAAAAATAATGCCCGCGGCAAACGGGATCACTGAGTCTTTGCTCTGAGCCGCTCTTACGAAAAGAAAAATCGCCGTGCTAAAGATAAAATTTATGATTAAAAATTTAAGCCCGAACGAGGCTAAAAACAGGTAGGAAAATGCGAGCAAAACGGCTTTATGCAGGTGTGGGCGCGTGTTTAAAAAATAATAAATCGGCCAAAAAATAAAAAAGCACAAGCCAAATTCTATGGAAAAAAGATTCATATCCCGCCTAAATTTTTGCGTAATTATATAAAAAATTATTTTGGGTTAGGTTAAATTT
>CAURKE010000098.1:0-4358 GCA_963525055.1 uncultured Campylobacter sp.
TACCTTTTTAAGAAGGCTTCCACGAGGTAAAACGACCCGAACGCCAGATACTCCTTGTCCGCACGCACGTCAGTAAAGCCCTCAAACTCCATATCAAGCTGGCGCAAAGCCTCTTTTACCTGCGCCGTTGCTAGCTCGCGGCCTGGCGCCTCGTACTCGATGATGTAGGTTTTTTTAACGATCGGCTTGATCGCCTTTAAGACGGCCTTTATGTCCTTATCGGCAAAGGCGTTAAAGATCAAATTTAGCTTTTTGCCCTCAAATCTTTTCACGAGAGCCTGCGCCGCCATCTCGTTGTGCCCGACGTCTATCGTGACGTTTGGTGCGATCTTTTCGCAGCGTCCGTTTAGATCTAGCGTGCCCAAATTTGCTAAATTTAAGCTAAATCCAAGCTCCTTAAATGCCGAGGAGCTGAGAGTCAAATTTGAGCGCAAAAAATCTGGCAAGCCAAATTTTTCCGCGTAAATTTTAATCTCATTTTTATCATCGTCGCTTAAATTTTCGGACGCAAATTTGAGCGTCACGCCCTTTTTAGCGGCGATTTGCCTAGCGATACCGACGCAAAGCTCGTTCATATCGTCGTTCATCAAAGCAGCGTCCGCCATCGCGTTAAATTTAGTCGTCGCGATCTGCTCTAGCGTATCGCCAAGCAAAGCCGTGTGATCAAATCCGATCGGAGTAAAGAGGCTAAGGCGCTTGTCAAATACGTTCGTAGCGTCAAATTCGCCGCCTACGCCAGCCTCGCAGACGAAAAAGTCGCACCCCTCAAAAAGCGGAGCGCAAAGCAGCGTCGCATACTCGAAATACGAAAGCGAGCGCGCGACCTCGGGAGGCAAAATTTTAATCAGCCTCTCGTGAGCCGTCTCGAGCGCATCCGCGCTAGCTACGGCGCCGTTCATCCAAAATCTCTCGCGAAACTCGAAGATATGCGGGCTCGTATAGTGTCCGACGCTATGGCCGCGAGCGAGCATCTGCGCTAAAAATCGCCCCGTGCTGCCCTTGCCGTTCGTGCCGATAAGATGGATGATTTTTGGTATTTTAAACGCGCCCTGCACGAATTTAAAGGCATTTGGCATGCGCGCGCGGTTGATTTCCTTATAAAAAAGGGGTTTGTTTTCTAAAAAATTATCTAACATTCATTTAGCATTCCGGCATGACCTTGTTTCTGCCGCCCTGCTTTGCTTGATAAAGCATCTTGTCGGCCTCTTCTATCGTCGCATTCGAGCCCGCACTTGCGCTTCTTATCGCTACGCCGCAGCTTGCCGTCACGTCTATGCGCTCGTTTTTATACATAAATTTAGAATTTTGCACGATCTCTCGCATCTTTTCGGCAAATTTGACCGCGTCGCCCAGAGAAATCTCGGGCAGTAAAATAACAAACTCTTCGCCGCCGTATCTACCGACGAAATCAGCCTGGCGGGAGTATTTTCTAAGCATCTTGCCTATGGTAGCCAAGACGACGTCGCCCGCTTCGTGCCCGTAAACGTCGTTTATGCGCTTAAAGTGATCTATATCAAAAAAGCAAACGCCGTAATCGTTGCCGTATCTGTTGTATTTTTGCTCCATTCGCTCGAGTTCTTCAACTAGCGCCTTTTTGGTTCCGGTTTTGGTTAAAAAGTCCTCTTTGCTCTGAGACCTTGCGCTTTCCAGATCGGTTTCTAGCTTATTTACTCTTTCTTGAAGCTCTTTTATGGTCTTTTGATCGTTTACCATCTGCTCGCCCAGCTGCTTAACCTCGCCGTCAAGAGCGTCGGCGATGGTTAGCATCTTGTCTCTAATGCCTTCAAAGCTATCTTCGCGCAAATTTATCGAGCTTAGATCGTCTTTGATGTACTGCATCGTGCTAGAGCTTTTTGACGAGCTACTGATTAGGCTTACGATTTGGTTATTGATACCGTCTAAAACCTTATCGAGCACGCCCACTTTATTTAAAATTTCAGCCTTATCTAGCTCGATTCGCTTTTTAGTTAGCTCTTCTATCTTTTCTCTTGTTTGACCGTCTTCGAGCAGGCTCGGATCGCTTTTTAAAATTTTATTTATTTTTCTTACGTCGTCGCTGATTTTATCGGTGATAGAAGGCTCTAGCATCATAGCTATGAGCGGGATTATTTTTTCGTAAATTTGCGTGCTATCTAGCTCTTTTATGGTTGCATTATCAAGCTCTATGACGATAGATTGCAAATCGTCGAATTTTTTTATGCCGTATGAGCCAAGCCGCTTTAAAAACGAATCGTCGTAATCGGTTAGAAAATCAAACCACTTGTCTTTTATCTTTTCTACCGTGGCTACGTCAAGCCTCCTGTTTAGTGCCTCTATACTGCTTTCCGAGAGCTCTTTGGCGTTTTTGTTGTGCAGGAGGGATATGCTTTGCAAAACCCTTTTATTCATTAGTAAAAGCGTGCTTACGAGCTTTGAGTTGTCTATTATGCTTGGCGAATTTAACCTAGAGGCCATAAACGCAAAAAGCTCATCCACGTTTTTTACGTTTTTTTGCTTTAGCTGATCTTTAAAATCATCATTTAGTCTTGCGACGTATTTTTCGAGCTTTTGGCACTCTGGTAAGGTAACGCCGTTTTTTTTCGCTATCTCGCAAAAAACCTCCGCGTAGTTGTCTGGAGTAAACACGAGTCCGCGATCTTTTATCGCCTGTATGGCTTCTCTTATGATCTGATTTACGCTAATTGCCATTTTTTAGCCCCTTTACCGCAAGCACGGCGATATACTCGTCAAAAGCCTCTTGCGAAGCCTCTTTTATGGCGTTATACTTCTCGCTCTCGCTGATGACGCCGTCTGCAAATCTAGTATCTCTTACCTTTTGCGAAACGGTAAAGTCATGCTCGCCCGAAGTCGTCACCGATAGCATCTTGCCGCCTTTTAACTTAGTATCGAAATTTAGCGTTAGTATCGCTTTGTACGACGTCACGTAGCCGTTTTCGTCGTATAGCAACGCTTGGTAGTTGAGCGATTTGATCGAAACCGTTATCGTCGTAGGCTCGTTTTTATCGTAACTCATGCGCTTGCCCAGCCTTGTTACGATACCCTCCAGCACGCTATCTTTGATCCAGACGCTATTTTTAGGCTCTTCTTTGCTTATTAGCACGTTTACGTAGACGCGGTCGCCCATTATGTCGTTTGTGATCTTCGAGACGGGTTTATAGCCGCATCCGACCAAGACAAAAGCCGCTAAAAATAGTAAAATTTTTATCTTCAAATTTTAGCCTTTTATTACGAAATTTACGAGCTTTCCGTTCACGTAAATTTGTTTGATTATTTCTTTTCCTTCTAGCCATTTAGCCGCGCTTTGTCTAGCTAGAGCCAAAACCTCGTCCTCGTTTGCGCTACTCGGCGCTTCAAATTCGCCGCGTCTTTTGCCGTTAACGGTGATAGCCAAATTTAAGCTATCTTTTTCAAAAACCTCGTCTAAAATTTCTATTTTCGTAAAATTCGCCCTGCCAAATAGTTGCTCGCTAAGCTCGTTTGCGATATGCGGCACGATAGGCTCTAGCAAATTTAAGATGATAAAAAAGGCTTCCGTCGTTACGTCCGGATTATCCTGCGCGTTTACGGCGTTTAGGGCCTCCATGCAGGCGGCGATCAGGGTATTAAAGGTAAAATTTTCCTCGTAAACGTCGTTTGATTTTTTAAGCGCCTCATAAACCTTCATGCGCGCGTATTTTTCTTCTTTACTCAAATTTGCGTGCGCTATCTGCGGGATTTGAGTGCATCTTTTTACGCCCGAGCTTCGTTCGTACAAGCGGTTTAAAAATCTAAACGCGCCCTCGACCGCGCTGTCGTTCCACTCAAGCTCTTTTTGCGGAGGCGCGGCAAATAGGATAAAAAGCCTCGCCGTATCGGCGCCGTATTTGCTGATGATGTCGTCTGGATCGACCACGTTGCCCTTGCTTTTACTCATTTTTTTGCCGTCTTTTAGCACCATGCCTTGAGTGAGCAGGCGCTCAAACGGCTCGTCGTCTCTGAGGTAGCCTAGATCTCGTAAGGCCTTTTGGAAAAATCTCGCGTAAAGCAGGTGCAAGATCGCGTGCTCAATACCGCCGATGTACTGATCCACATTCATCCAATAATTCACGCTTTTAGCGTCAAATGCACGCTCCTGCCACGTTTTTTCGTCGCTCGCGTATCTGGCGAAATACCAGCTACTCTCGAAAAACGTATCCATCGTATCAGTCTCGCGAACGGCCTCGCCGCCGCATTTTGGACACTTTACGTGCTTCCAGCTCTCGTGTTTATCGAGCGGATTTCCCTCGCCTGTTATCTGCACGTCGTCAGGTAGCGTCACAGGCAAATTTTCGATCTTTTCAGGCACGACGCCGCAGCACTTGCAGTGCACCATCGGTATC